>CAYZUW010000029.1:16944-20410 GCA_964481325.1 uncultured Saprospiraceae bacterium | reverse complement strand
ATGTTTGATGCTAAATCAAATACCTCAACCTCGATTGGTTCGATATCATCATCATCTTCATCTCCATTTTCATTGTCGATCGCATCATTAGTAGTAGGATCGTTATCTGGATTATCATCAGGAGTACTATCGTTATCTTCAGGATTTTCTCCTAAATCATCTTCAGCACTCTGAATTTCAGCTCCATTCTCTAATGTACCTGCATCTGTAGTTTCAACTACAAATGAAATATCAACAGCTTCGCTAGCTCCTGGTGCTATCGGTCCAGCTATGGTTAAGCTAGTTGCTCCAGTAGCAGCCAATCCTGCTGGTACATAATCTTCAATAACAACATTAGAAGCTGGCACTGTTCCTTGGTTAGTTACCTCTAAAGTAAAGGTGATTGTTTCACCAGGATATACACGTGCATCTTCACCTGCAGCTAAAGTCTTAGTTAAAGCTAAATCAAATATCTCTAATTCTAATGGCTCTAAATCAGCATCATCTTCGTCTCCACCATCGTTATTGATTTCATCATTAACTTCAGTATCGTTAGAATCATCAGCATCTGGCACAGAATCAATATCTTCTGGCATCTCATCTAAATCATCTCTGAAATCTGTTATCTCAGCTCTATTTACTAAAGAAGCGGCAGTCGCTGCAGCATCAACAGTAAATTCAATACTTACTACTTCACTAGCGCCTGGTGCTAAAGGACCTGCAATAGTAATTACAGACGGACCGTTTGCTGTCAATCCAGCAGGAACGTAATCTGTAATTAAGATATCAGAAGCAGGAACAGTACCTTGGTTTGTAACAGTTATATCAAATGATACTGTTTCACCTGGGTATACTCTTGCATCTTCTCCTGCAGATAAAGTCTTGATTAAAGCAAGGTCAAAGATTTCAACGAATACATTCTCAGGGTCGTTATCATCTTCATCTCCTTGTTCATTATCAATAGTATCATCAGTAGCAGTATCAACAACTCCACCTGCATCATTTGTGAAATCATCATCTGGTGTAGAATCAATATCAGTTGGATTATCACCAAACTCATCTTCAGCAGAGCTAATTTCTTCTTTGATTACAAGTTCTCCAGCAGCTGTAATTTCATCAGAAACAACAAATTCTATAATTTGCATAGCCATTTCTCCTGGAGCTAATGGTGCAGCAAATGTAATTGTACCCATATTTGCAATACCATCAACTGATTCTAATCCATCAGGAATCATTAAAGTCACATCAATATTTTGAGCAGTAACTGTTCCTTGATTGAATACAGTAACTTTGAAACCAACTGTTTCACCAGGATAAACTCTATCGTCTTCACCTGGAGCTAAAGTAATATTAGAAGCAACATCAAAGATCTCAACATCAACTGGCTCAATATCATCATCATCTTCATCTCCATTCTCTCCATCTATTGCATTGTCCTCAGTTGGATCATTAGAATCGTCTCCATCAGGAGTACTATCAATATCTTCAGGATTTTCTCCTAAATCATCTTCTGCACTCTGAATTTCAGCACCATTTTCTAATGTACCAGCATCCGTAGTAGTAACCACAAATGAGATATCAACAGATTCACTTGCACCAGGTGCAATTGGGCCGGCAATTGTCAATGTACTAGCACCATCGACCGTTAAGCCTGCTGGCACATAATCTTCAATTACTATATTCGATGCAGCAACAGTACCTTGGTTAAATACCTCGATAGTAAATGTTACTGTTTCACCCGGATATACTCTTGCATCTTCTCCAGCAGCTAAGGTCTTTCTTAGAGCTAAATCAAATATTTGAATATCTACGTCTTCTACGTCATTGTCATCTTCATCACCATTTTCATTATTTACAGCGTTATCTTCTGTAGGATCATTATTAGGATCAGAATCTTCATCAGAATCATTATCATTAGGAGCATCTCCTAAATCATCCTCTGAACTCTGAATCTCAGCAATGTTAGTTGAGATTCCAGCTGCTGCATCAGCATCAACTGTAAACGTAACTTGAACTGTTTCACTACTTCCCGGAGCAATTGGTCCAGCTATAGTAAGTGTAGAAGGTCCGTTATTCGTTAAACCAGCAGCACCGAAGTCTTCAACTACAATGTTTGAAGCAGGTACTGTTCCTTGATTAATTACTTCAATGTCAAAAGTAATTGTCTCACCTGGATATACTCTTGCATCTTCTCCAGCAGCTAAAGTCTTAACTAAAGCAAGGTCAAAGATTTCAAGTGTTACATCTTCTGGATCAGAATCATCTTCATCTCCACCTTCATTATCAATAGTATCATCTGTAGGACCATTAACTTCTCCTCCAGCGTCATTGCTATCATCTGCATCTGGCGTAGAATCTAAATCAGTAGGATTGTCTCCTAATTCATCTTCTGCAGAAGAGATTTCAGCCACATTGACAAGTTGGCCACCAGTAGTAGCAGCGTCCACTGTAAATTCTATACTTACAGTTTCTGAAGCACCTGGTGCTAAAGGACCAGCCATATTTAAAGTAGTAGCACCTGTCGCTGTCAAACCAGCTGGTACATAATCTTCAATTACGATATTTTCAGCTGGTACTGTACCTTGGTTAGTAACAGTGATATCGAAAGTGATTGTCTCACCTGGATATACTCTATCATCTTCACCAGCACCTAATGTCTTGATTAAAGCAAGGTCAAATACCTCAACAGTAATATCTTCTGGATCTGAATCATCTTCATCTCCATTTTCATTATCTACTGTATCGTCAGTTGGACCATTTACTTCTCCACCTGCGTCATTGCTATCATCAGCATCAGGTGTAGAATCAACATCCTCAGGATTATTTCCATTTACATCTTCAGCGGAAGTAATCTCAGCAAGATTAACCAAATCACCTGCATCAGTAGTAGTTACTGTAAAGGTAATAGAAACAACTTGACTAGTACCAGCAGCAATAGGTCCAGCAATTGTAGTAGTTGCATTTCCACCACTTAAAGTCCAAGCGGCATCATTAAGAGTCAAACCAGCAGGCACAAAATCAGTAATTACTACATTGTGTGCATCTACATTTCCTTGATTAAATACTTCAATGTCAAAAGTAATATCTTCTCCTGGGTATACTCTTTGATCTTCGGCTCCATTTAATGTCTTAGCTAAAGCTAAGTCAAATCTATTGAAACCAAAATCTAGCGTCATGTTACCGTTGTTATCATCAGCTGAGTCTTGATCTCCACCAGAACCTGGCTCATCGGTAGGCTCATCATTGATAGATAGCGTAATAACATTTGACCAAACACCAGCTCCAGAACCACCTGTTTGAAGACCATTATCGTCTCCATCAGTATCGTTATTAGGATTGTCAGAAGATCCAATATTTGTACTACTAGTAGGATTATCAGCGTCTACGTTATCAATTCTTACATAAAAATCTCCTTCAAGAAGACCTTCTACTAAGTAATCACCATTTGCATCAGTAACATCAGATCCAACTAATTCGTCATCACCAT
>CAYZUW010000029.1:0-16844 GCA_964481325.1 uncultured Saprospiraceae bacterium | reverse complement strand
AAGTAATCACCATTTGCATCAGTAACATCAGATCCAACTAATTCGTCATCACCATTTTCAGCAATTCCGTCTGCACCTGTATTGAAAACTTCGACAGTAACGCCTTCGATTCCTACTTCATCAGCATCTCTCATACCGTTATCATTTGCATCATAGAATACATTTGATCCGATACTTAACTGTGGAGCAAAACCAAAATCAAGAGTCATATTTCCATTGTCATCATCAAGAGAATCTTGATCTCCACCAGAACCAGCTTCGTTTGTTGGCTCATCATTAACAGATAAAGTAATAACATTTGACCAAACTCCAGTGCCAGGACCTCCAGCTTGAAGACCGTTGTCGTCACCATCAGTGTCGTTATTAGGATTTTCTGAAGTAGCAGCATTTGAACTTGACTTAGGATAATCATCAGAAACATTAGCAATAACTGCATAAAAATCTCCTTCTAAAAGTCCGTCAACAAAGTAATCTCCGTTTGCATCAGTAACATCAGATCCAACTAATTCGTCATCACCATTTTCAGCGATTCCATCAGCACCTGTATTGAAAACTTCAACAGTGATACCTTCGATTCCTTCTTCACCTGCATCTCTTACACCATTATTATTAGTATCAGAAAATACATTAGACCCAATGCTTAATTCTGGTCTGAAACCAAAATCAACTGTCATATTACCATTATCATCATCGCTAGCATCTTGGTCTCCACCAGATCCAGCTTCGCCAGTAGGCTCATCGTTGATAGATAATGTAATAACATTAGACCAAACACCTGTCCCAGCGCCACCTGCTTGAAGACCATTATCGTCGCCATCAGTGTCGTTATTTGGATTATCAGTTGAAGCTATATCTCCACTTGAAAGTGGGAAATTTTCATCTACATTAGGTATACTTACATAGAAATCACCTTCAAGAAGACCATCTACAAAGTAATCACCATTTGCATCAGTAACATCAGATCCAACTAATTCGTCATCACCATTTTCAGCAATTCCGTCTGCACCTGTATTGAAAACTTCGACAGTAACGCCTTCGATTCCTACTTCATCAGCATCTCTCATACCGTTATCATTTGCATCATAGAATACATTTGATCCGATACTTAACTGTGGAGCAAAACCAAAATCAAGAGTCATATTTCCATTGTCATCATCAAGAGAATCTTGATCTCCACCAGAACCAGCTTCGTTTGTTGGCTCATCATTAACAGATAAAGTAATAACATTTGACCAAACTCCAGTGCCAGGACCTCCAGCTTGAAGACCGTTGTCGTCACCATCAGTGTCGTTATTAGGATTTTCTGAAGTAGCAGCATTTGAACTTGACTTAGGATAATCATCAGAAACATTAGCAATAACTGCATAAAAATCTCCTTCTAAAAGTCCGTCAACAAAGTAATCTCCGTTTGCATCAGTAACATCAGATCCAACTAATTCGTCATCACCATTTTCAGCGATTCCATCAGCACCTGTATTGAAAATCTCAACAAGGATTCCTTCTAGACCATCTTCACCTGCATCTCTAACTCCATTGTCATTTGCATCTACAAAAACATTAGAACCAATACTTAGCTCAGGTCTAAAACCAAAGTCTAAAGTCATGTTTCCATTATCATCATCTTCAGCTTCATCTTGATCTCCACCAGAACCAGGCTCGTTTGTTGGTTCATCATCTGCAGATAGTGTAATAACATTTGACCAAACTCCTGCACCTCTACCATCTGGTTGAAGACCATTATCGTCACCATCGGTATCATTATTAGGATTAGCCGTTGACCCGATATCATCACTTGACGTTGGGTAATCGTCAGATACATTATCAATTCTACCATAGTAATCACCTGGTCTCAACCAACCAACAAAGTAATCACCATTTGCGTCAGTCACATCTTCTCCAACCAAAACATCATCACCGTTTTCAGCAATTCCATCAGGACCAACACTAAATATTTGAACTAGAATTCCTTCAATACCTTCTTCACCTGCATCTCTAGTCCCATTATTGTTAGCATCAACAAAAACGTTAGAACCAATGCTAAACTCAGGAATAAATCCAAAATCAACAGTCATATCACCATTGTCGTCATTTCCATTATCTTGGTCACCTCCTTGTGCAGACTCCCCTGTAGGTTCATCATTTGGAGAAAGCGTTATAACAGGAGATTGAACATCTGTACCATCGCCACCAGCTTGGATACCATTGTCATCACCGTCTTGTTGATTATCAGCCGTATCGGTAGGGTCAGAAGAAGCATGGAATAATTCCAATGCATCACCATCTCCAAAGTTATCATCAGCCAAAATTTCAACGATATAATCACCAGGAGCTAAATCATCAAAAAGATAATTTCCGTTTGCGTCAGTAATAGTCGTAGCTACTAATTCACCATCTCTCCAAAGTTCAAGAGTAACTCCTGCGATACCTTCATCACCATCATCTGCATCTTGAACACCATTGTTATTATTATCAACAAAAACAGTTGATCCAATACTCATAGTATTTACAGTTACATCCTCTGGATCCGCATCATCTTCATCTCCATCTTCATTATCCACAGAATCATCTGTATTTGTATTTACATCTCCACCAGCGTCATTTCCTGAATTATCATCAGCAGTAGAATCTTCATCAACTGGTACAAAAGGAGCTGAAGCATCTGAAGAAGAAATCTCAGCTCTATTAATAATCTGCTGATCATTTGTCAGTTGAGTTGCAGCTGTAAATGTGATATCAACAGAAAAAGAAGCACCTGGAGCGAGTGTACCAGGAACGTTAAAAGTAGCGTTATTTCCAGATGCAGTCCAGTCAGCGTCATTTAGAGTAAGACCCGCAGGTATGTAATCTGTAATAACAATATTATTCGCTTCAATAGTACCTTGATTAATTATTGTAACAGTAAATGTTACATCTTCTTCTGGGAAAATAATTTCATCTTGCCCAGCAGCCAAAGTAGTTGTTAATGCCAAATCAAAGCAAACTACAGTAACGTTAACATCACAAGTAGCAGCATTGCCACATGCATCAGTAACAGTAAGTGTAATTGGGTTAACACCTACTTCTTCAAATGCAAATGTTGATTGACTTAATTCGAAAGTTAACTCATCATCACAACATACATCACTACTTCCGTTTTCAATCATATCAGGTGTAATAGAAACTGTATGTGATGCTACATCCACAATTTGAACAGTTATATCCTGACAAACAGGTACAGGAGGAGTAGTATCCTCTATTGTATAAGTTGCTGTTGTTACTGTCGAGTTACCACAATCATCTGTAGCTGTGAAATTTACAGTTACACTACCTGTTTCACAACAATCTGAAGCTACAGCGTTAAAATCATTTGACCAAACAAAACCACCACACGCATCACTAGCGCTAGCTCCTCCATTTGATTCTAACCAAGCCTCTAATTCAGCAACATTTCCTTGACCATCACATTCTACTGTAAGGTCATCCGCTTGATTTGCATTAGTTATAACAGGACCTTCTGTATCTTCAATAGTAAAGGATGCAGTAGTAGTGCTAGAATTACCGCAAACATCTGTAGCGGTAAATGTAACAGTAATATCTCCAGTTTCTCCACACTCGTTAGATAAGTTGCCTGGGAAATTGTTTGTCCAGATAACTGGGCTACAATCATCAGATGCAACTGCGCCTCCGTTTGAATTTAACCAAGCTTGAAGGGCCGCGTCATTTCCTTCTCCATCACACTCAACTACCACATCATCAGCTTGTGAAGTAATATTAGGAGCATCAGTATCTTCAACCGTTACTGTCCTGGTTGCTGAAACATCATTTCCGCATTCGTCAGTTGCTGTCCACGTTCTTGTAATCGTGAAATCATAAAAACTACAATCATTGTTATCGTTACTTTGATTAGAATCCTCATCTAGTGTTACAATAACATCACCACAGAAATCATCACCCGTTACATTTGGTGCTGCTGGAACATTCTCACAGCTAACAGTAATATTATCAGGTAACCCTTCTAGGACTGGATCAACTTCATCGGTAACCGTAATAATCTGATCACAAGTTAAAGTACCTTCTCCAGCTGTATAAGTCCAAGTTCTTGTAATAATTCGTGGACATTGGCCAGACATTTCATCGAAAAAAGTTGGTTCTGGATCTCCACAATTAACAATAGGATTTCCAGTATTGGAAGGCGCTAAATTTTCTTCACAAGAAACTGTAATATCTGAAGGACATATAATTTCAGCACAAAATCTTGGATCAACATCAAAACTAAATGGTCCACATCCATCAGGTACCAAAAATGTTTCGTCAAATAATAAGTTTCTAAATGAAGGACCAATTGCTCTCAAAGTTGAACCAGAAGGCAAGAATACTGAAGTAGTTTGGCCAGGGGCCAACTCTGCCAATTCTATGTCTCCATCAGGAAGCCATTCAAATATACGTATATCACAGCAACCATCATTGGCAACTTCGATTTCTTTATCGCAAAAATTTGGCGAGAACGATGTAGTAAAAGGGCCACATCCATCAGGTAAAGTGAATGACTCATCAAATGTATTTCTATCAAATCCAGGTGCAGTAGCTCTTAATCTACTTCCTGAAATAATTGAAACTGTAGCCGTTTGTCCAGGATTCAGGTTTCTGAGAAAGACATCACCAGCACCCCAGTCGAATAATTCGATTTGACAACAGCCGTCATTGGTAACTTCAACTGTAGGTGTACAAACTACACAAGAATTAGTAGTAGTAGAAACTGCTCCTACACCAAAAGAATCACCGTTGCCTCTAGGAGAGCAAACTTGAATACTAATTGAATTAGCACTACCAGGTACATTTCGTAAATTCAACTCGATTCTACCCGCTTGAGCTGCTACATAATTAGTAATAGTCTCTGTATCAGATACTCCTCCAGCAGTGGCAGTGGCTCTTGCCGTTCTAACGTCATCTTTTTCATGAATTGGTACCACAACATCAATATCTCTATTTTGATTTACTACTTGTAAAGGCATAGTTATAGTAGCACAATCATCGGGACCATCAGCTGAGTGGAACTCTCTGTCAAATAAACTTATAGCAGAAGCACCACCATTTAGATTTCGTCTAACATAAACAGCCATAGAACTGAATGTGCAATTAGCTACATCTGCTACACAAACCTCGTTAGTTCCTGCTCCTAATTCTACACGATATAGCCTTTCGCGCACATTTCCAGGAATTTCTGCATCAAAAGGAACATTCTCTCCATTGATAGTAATTCTGTTTGGAAATGCAGAGCAATCAGCTTCCTGCAACCAAACTTCTACCATTATTGAATTAACATTACCTGATCGAGGTACGTTAAAACAAGAATTGTTAACAAGTCCACGTACATAGGTGTCAATAATCTCATTGTCACCACAGTCTAAAGACCTATCATCAAAGCTCCGATTCTGAGCAAATAAATTTGCACTTGACAGAAAGGCAAAGCTGACTATCAGGGCAAATAAATAATTTAATGAGTAATAATTTTGTTTCATCTTTAAATAATATTGATTAAATAAATAGAATAATAATTTTTTTGGAAGATCATGATTCTGACCTTCTACATATATATAGTATATCATTGAGTGATAAGCTATCGCTAGATTATCATCTTTGTTTTAAAAATTGGAAATTCAACAGAATAAGCTGCAAGCAAAATTGTGCGTTTAGTAATACTGTCACAACTACCAAATAGTTGAAGAGGGATTTCTTTAATTTTTCCGATTCCGTAAAAACTAATTTTAGGAAACCATACAACTAAGAAATCCTCAGCAATTTTCATTTTGCTAGGTTCCTTATTGCGAACATTGATAGAAAGAGGAGAAAAATTATCTGACGATAATTTTGTCGACTTCGCAATCAATGCTGCCATGTTTTTAAAACAAACTTTTGATGTATTGCAAAAGCTTGTAAAAACATCAAGCAATAATTTGAAAAGCGTAATAAAGATTCTCACTAGAGAAAACCTTAACTGCTTTTCTACTTTCAGTTGTGACATGATTATGTTTTAAACTTTATAAAATAATTATCTAATAATATTCCTGTAGGGGGGGAATCGTATAATACAATCAGTACCCTCATAAATTAGAGGTTACTTATAGGGAGGCATTTTTAACTTTTGCTGTAGAGAGTGCCCTTCAAAGGGTTAGGTTCCACACAAGTGTGCAGATTGTTTTCATTTGGCATTAAGAGTAACTACGGACGATACGAGGGCTCAATCCTCATGCAATTTATCACAAACCACAATAAGAGACAAGGTCCATTCTCGTATATAGTCTGCTTCATAGAGCCAATATCTATACCAAAAGGCTTTTATGGTTACAAACAACTATAAATTAATGACACTTTTACCCTGTACCAGGTAGGTATTGAATTATAATGTTAACTTATATAAATTAATATATGTGTAAAAAATATGTGTAAAATTTGGCGTTATTCTCAATAGTAAAGTCAATTATACAAGGAATCATATGGACTAGTGATGTGCAATAGTGGCGCCCTTAGGCGACAGTCCGATAGGACCGAGCGAAGAGCGAGCTATGAAACGTAACGACCCGACTTTTTGGTCGGGTAGGCCCAAACATAAAAAAATCATCAAGAAAGAACTATGTTTAAGAGATTGGAAATGATTAAATAATCGTCATTTTCTAAAAGAACTATGCAGAATAGAGATCGTGATAGTGTGTCTAAAAAATCGTCATCAAAATTATAAAACAAAAAAGGCCCATTCCAAAGAATTGGAATGAGCCTTAAATTATATTCTACCTAAAAAGGTTATTATCTATGTATCTGAACAAATCCGGTTAATCTCTCACCGTCGTTCGTATCTATCATATAGAAATATGTTCCATCTGGAAGATCTTGACCTTCCCAAGTACCGTCAAATGCGATTCCAGGTACATTTTCATATCCACCGTCTCTAAAGTAAACTTGATTACCCCATCTATTGAAAACATAAACTTTAGCGTCAGGGAATCTTTCTATTCCTAAGATTGTGAATGTACTGTTCACGTCATCTCCGTTAGGAGAGAATCCGTTGAATACTGTAAGCTCTTCGCACAATACATTAACTCTGACTGTAGCTGTGTCCAATCCACCTATTGTAGTCAATACATAAGTGAATGAATCCAATTGACCACAGAATCCAGGATCTGGAGTATATGTAATCTCATTATCTACAGTCACTACTGCAATTCCATTCAATGGATCATCAAGTATCTCTATTGTACCTTGTTCTGTATTCAATGTATCATTCAAGATAACATTAACTGTAACTGGTGCATTGATTACTGTAATAGTATCATTGTCAACAGCTATTGGTGCAAGTAAGCCACCTTCTGGAATCACTGTAACTGTAACATTGATTGTATCGCAGACAAAATTGCTGCAAATAACTATACAAGCGGTATCTACACCCTCTGTTAAGCCAGCGATGTTAATACATTCTGTACTATCAATTACAAAGTCAGCGTTACCATCAGCATTTTCAGGACAAGCATTGAATACTGTGTCAATCGCGCCTGTAAGGTTAGGAGAAAGACAAACAACTGTGTCTGTATTCACCTCTATAACAATATCGATGTCATTTGAAGGTTGTTCAACAACTTCTACAATTAGTATCGTTGTATCGCAAACACCCATTGCATCGCATGCAATCAAGCAAGCAGTATCTAGGCCAATAGCTTCACCAGTGTACTGAACACAAGTAGTCGTATCTACTAGGGCAAAGTCAACAGCTAGACTATTGTTTGATTCACAGTCGTTGATGAATGTAGCTGCAGTTGTAATTGAATCAAACTCGATACAAATAACATCTGTCTCCCCTATCACAATTTCTTGGAATATAGTATCCCCTGAAATTGGAGTAGGTAAATCACACTCTACATTCACAAGAACTGAATCAACACAACCTGTAGCCAATTCTGTAATGATAACTGTGTTCATACCTTGTGGGACATCAATTGATGTTCCGTTTGGTAAACTCACTACGTTAAGATCGAGATCAACTGAAGTATTTCTAATAGTATCAGTCAATGTAAGCGCTCCATATCCTATATCAGGAGTTCCTCCGATAATCATTGTAGCAGTTGAATCTAAGCTCCACATACCAGTAGAGTCTAAAGCGTTCATAAAGTCAACCAAATCATTAACATTATCAGCTACTCCAGTAAATGTAGAGTCTCCAACTTCCCAAGCATCAATAGTGTATGGTCCTACAAGCGTATCTACCATTAGACTAAATAAAGAGTAGTTATAAATAACATCAAAATCACAACCTACAAAATCAGTTACTAAATCACCATTGATAGATATTTCATAAACCGTGTTGACGTCCGTAAATGCCATCGGGATACAGTATTCAGCTCCCAACTCACAGTCATCAGCCATCAAATCAACCATATTCTCAGCAATAAGCTCAACTGAACAAGTTCCACCTGTAGGGTTAATTGGACAATCATCTAATGTCACCATTGCACCTCCTAGGTCTAACTCACCACATACAGTACCACCACCTTGTAGTAATAGGCTGTTCAAGTCAAATACTTGAGCATTACCAGAGATGTCTAATGAATCTATGTTAACTAAAGTAGTATCAAATACTAATGCATGAATTGTATAGATACCTAAGTTAGCATCTATCGTAAATTCTGGCTCAGCACTTACATCTTCAAGTATGAATGAAGTAGTAGAAGTTAATAAGTATGCTAATTCAAATCCTTCAGGAATAACTTGGTTACCATCAGGCGCAGCACTTATTACAACTTCTGTTGTTGTCGAATCAATGCAAATAACAGGGTCACCAGTCAATGTCAATGAACCAGCTCTCGCTTCACAATCACCACAATCGTAAATCAATGTAGAAGCACCAAGCATATCCAAAGATGCGCAAATACTTCCACCACCTTGTACTAACAATGCATCAATATCAGCTACAGTAGTTGTTCCAAATTCAACGATATTTAAATCAAGCGTTGCTGTATCCAATACAAGCGTATGAATTCTAAATGTACCAAGCCTATCCAATTCGAACACTGGTTCTGAATTCACTTGTTCGATTACTAGCGAGTTACCTGAAGTAAGCACAAACAGTGTCGTAAATCCTGCAGGTACTTGACTGTTTCCAATCGGATTAGCAGAGATACTTACAGTACTATCAGCAAGACATACTGGACTTAAATCGATATCTAAATTACCAGCAATAGCTTCACAATCTGTAGGTGGAGCAACTGGGCAATCGTCACCGATTATCACTTGTACAATATTTGTACATCCTGTACTGTCTGCTGGATTTGAAACTGTAACCGCAAAAGCTCCAGCGTCTAAGTCAGTTCTTTCAGCACCCACAAAACCGTCAATCCAAGTATATACTAGAGTATCTGGTGTAAGTGTAACTGCACCTTGTGTCATACAGTCAGCATTTGTTAAGCTACTGATTGAAGCCATTGGCCCATCAGAATTAGATACAAGAACTACAAGTTCAGTGTTACAAGTTATGTCATCAACATTACTCACAAGAACTGTATACAATCCAGCAGGAATATTTGCAAGACCGCTATCTGTACTAAGTGTTGGAGTCCAACTGAAAGTAACATCAGCGTTTCCTTCTACAATAATATCTATAGCTCCATCTTCATTTCCACATGTAGCATCTGTTACACTTGCAGTGATAACAGGAGCATTACAAACTGTTGGGTCACAATCGTCTCCTACAGTAACTGAGAACACATTTGTACAACCTGATGTATCTTGAGCAGTACCATTATAAATACCAGCTGGTAAATCCGTTCTTACATTTCCAATAAATCCATCATCCCAGTTGTAAGTATAAATAGCAGGTCCAACTGTAATTGCTCCGCCCATTGTGCAATCTGCATTAACTACAGATAGCACAGTAACTTCAGGACCATCACTATTCGTAACGATCACATCAATAGTAGTAGAGCAAGTTGGGTCGTCAGTATTAGCAACAACTACGTTATACAATCCAGCAGCTAATGATGATGCTGTATTTGTAGTACTAACTGCAGGAGTCCAAGTAAATGTAACATCACCAGCTACATTCAATGTGATAGCTCCATCATCATTTCCACAAGTACTTTCTGTAACTACAGCATCAACGATTGGTTCAGTACATGTTGTAATAACACAATCATCACCTACTGTAACTTCAATTAAGTTTTCACACCCATCATCGTTTGTGATAGTAACTACGTAGTCACCAGGAGCTAAATCGTTACGCGTATCAAGCATTTGGCCATCAAACCATGTGAAAGTTGTAGTTGGGTCACCTTCTAGTGCTACTGATCCAAGCTCTTCGCAAGTAGCGTTAATTACTTCTGCAATTTGCGCAGCTGGACCGTCAGAGTTAGTAAGTATAATACTTAGTGTAGTAGTACATGACAAGTCTGTAACATCAGCAATAGTCACGTTGTATACTCCAGCAGTAATATTAGTTGCTGAACTAGAGTCACTAACCATTGGTGACCAAGTAAATACTACTTCTCTATCTGTAGCGATTGAAATTGTTCCATCTGCATTTCCACAAGTAGCATCTGTCAATGTTATGTCAGCGAAAGGATTTACACAAGTTGTTGGATCACAGTTATCAGCAATTGAAACTGATATTGTGTTAGTACAACCATTAGCATCCGTAGCTGTAACCATATAATCACCGGCTGGAATTTCATCTCTCATGTCACCAGTGTCTACCCCATCACTCCAAGTAAATGAAGCATCAGAAGGAGATAAGGTAACAGATCCTCCGTTGTCGCAACTAGCACCAGATAAACTGACAACTGCTATTTGCGGTCCGTCTTGATTGTTAATCACAAATGTGAATGATTCACTACACTGATCGTTATCAACAGAAGTAACGAGTACTTCGTATACTCCAGCTGTTAAACCAGAAGCTGAATTGCTTGAACTTACATTCGGTGTCCATACAAAAGTTGCATCTACATTAGTAGTAATTTCAATTGCACCATCAGCATTGCCACAGGTAGAATTTGTGATTACTGCATCCGCTGTTGGCGGAATACAACCTCCACAATCTTCAGTTACTGTAAGTGTAATAGTAGTAGAACAGTTCTGAGCATTTGTTCCGACTACAATGTATGCACCAGCAGGTAAGTCTGTTCTTACGCTTCCTTCTCCGTTATCACTCCATACATAAGATAAGTCAGATGGAGATAATGTAACAGAACCATCTGCATTATTACATGTAGCAGGAATATTACTAGCTATAGTTACATCAGTAGCACCTTCGTTTCCAATAAGAACAACTGCACTAGCTCTACAAGCAGGATTGTTAGCGTCTATTACCGTAACACCAAATGACCCAGCAGCTAAACCTGTTGCCGTCTCTGTGTTGCTTATATTATCTGTCCAAATGTACATGTATTCTGTAGCTCCTCCAGTAACAGTAATTGTTGCTGAACCGTCGCTTGCACCACATGATGCATCTACAGTATTAACAGTAATCGTTGGAATATCTGTGCATCCACCTACACAACCATTTCCGATTGTTACTGCAATTATATTAGAACAGTTTGTTGCTAAATCTGTAGCCGTTACAGAGAATGTACCTGGCATAAGGTTGTTTCTATCTGCTCCAGAACCACCATCACTCCAGTTGAAGTTAAGCGTATTTGGAGAAAGGCTAGCAGAGCCTCCTTCGTTACAAGTAGCATCTACAATGTTACCAACAGTAACAACAGGGCCATCACTATTTGGAACAATAATCACAAGCTCAGTACTACAATTTTCATCACTTATTCTTGATACTGTTACGCTATATGTACCAGCACCTAAACCTGTAGCACTTACTCCTGTACTAATATTTCCAGACCAATCGAAATTATAATCTTCTGGGTCAAATGAAACAGTTAATAATATTTCTCCAGTAAATCCACCACAAGTAGAAGGAGTTACATCCACTAGAACTTCAGGGATATCACAACCAACTGTGCAATCGTCAGAAATATTAATATTATTCATATTAGAGGTACAACCTTCAGCATCTGTTATTGTGATACTGTACTCACCAGCAAGTAAATCAAATCTATCTTCGATATTGCTAGTACCTGGTAAATCTGCCCAATCAAATGTGTATGGTGCACTTCCACCAGTAACATTTAATGTGATAAATCCATCATTAGTACATGTCATATTAGTAGACACAATATCAATATTTATAGGCTCTGGTGTTCCTACTGTAAAGCAATCTTCACCTGCAACACATCCGTTACTATCAGTAATCGCAACACAGTAATTACCAGCAGGCAGGTTACCATTTGTAAATGTGAACCCATCTTGATTGGTTATTAATTGACTTGCAGGTAGAGCAAAGTCTGTAGGTAGATCCATTTGGATATCTACCATTCCATCTGCCTCTCCAGCACAACTAACAAAACCATCAGTAGCTGTAATAATTGCAGTTGCAACATCATCAAGCAAGAAGAACATTACTTCCGTACTGCATCCATTAAGATTATCAGTAACAACGACTAAATACAATCCACTTGCAAGATCTGACCTTGTCATACCTACTCCACCATCACTCCAGTTGTATGAGTAATCACCTGATCCGTTGGAAGTAACATTAATTGTTACAGATCCATTTGCAGTTCCGCAATCAGCAAGTGTATTAGTAATAGCTTCTGCTGCTAAATTAGATTGGTTACCTATCACCACAGTAATAATAGAAGGACAAGTTGGATTATTGATATCCATTACCGCTACTTCATAAGAACCTGGTAAAAGGTCATTTCTAGAATTACCTACAAAGTTATCAAATGACCATATGTATGTGTAAGCTGAAGGCAACAAGGTTGCTGCACCATTACTTGCATTACATACTGCGTCAGTAATTATTATATCCTCAACTAAAGGTCCATCTGCATTAGGAACAATAAAGTTGACCTTAGTGAAACAATCATCGAATGCAGGATTAGTAACAATTACTTCATACATTCCTGTTGATAAATCTTCACGTTCATTTCCTATTGCATTAGACGTTCCAATATTTGGTATCCAAGTATATGTATAATCTTCAGGATTGTTAGCAACTACAATAGTCGCAGCACCATCCGCTTCACCACATGAAGCTTGAACAATGATTGTGTTGTTTACAACAGGTACAATACATTCACCACATATTCCTGCTTCTTCAATTACAACTGTAAGAATAGCATCGCATCCAGTAATAGGATCCACAACAGTAACAGTGTATATACCATCAGGTAAATCTTGTCTAGTTGAGCCGGTTCCTCCATCAGACCAAGAATAATTGAATGTACTTGGACCTAATACTGCAACACCATTTTCATCATCACAATTTTCGGCTTGTGTGAATTCTACCCATGCATCAGCGTCACATCCACAGTCTAATACATTCAAGTCGATTGATGTAGTCGCACTGCAACCTTCTGCCGATGTAACAACTACTGTATAAGTACCGGAATTATTCATACTAGCCTGACTAATGGTAATCGTCGCACCTATAGAAGTAAATCCATTTGGACCTGTCCAGCTATATTCAACGCCTCCAGTTGCAGTCAAGGTAATCGTTTCATTTTCACAAACGTTATCTTCTCCTGTAATAACAGGAACTATATCACCAATAACTACAACAGTAATATCAGTACTTGCAACACATCCCGCATCTGTAAATACTTCAACTGTGTAAGTATATGTTCCCGCTGGTAAATCAATTGTATTAATTACTGGATCTTGTAGTGTAGAAGCAAAACCATTAGGACCAGTCCACTGATATGAAATACCACCATCAGCTTCTAACTCAAGTGTTCCAGCTGTACAAACTGGAGAATTTGAATTAGCAGTAGGGACTGGGAAACCATCAATTTGAACATCTGTATTTAATACTGTTTCACATCCAGCACCGCTTGTAACAGTAACGCTATATGATCCAGCATGCAGCCCAATATTCGCGTTGCTAATAGTCACAGTCTGTTGGCTAGAAGTAAATCCATTAGGGCCTGACCATGAGAATGAATTACCTCCACTCACAGCAAGTACTATTTCATCTCCTTCACAAACTGGAGCATTATTAGTAAGTGTTATATCAAGTGACTGAGATATTGAAACTAGAGTTGAACCATTTCCAACACAACCATTTCCAAAGTCAGCAACCACTGTATATTGTCCATCATTAGCAAGTGATACATTATCAATTACTGGATTTTGTTCATTTGAACTAAATCCATTAGGACCTGTCCATACATAACTGTTAGCACCAGGAGTACTAGTAAGCTCAAGTGTTTGCCCTACGCAAAGTGGACCATTATTACCAGCTTCGGTATTTGGAGCTGTAATAATAGTTACTGTAGTACTTACCGTTGCTTGGCAACCAGTATTTGTATCAACAACTACAACTGTAATTGTATATGTACCAGGTGCAGTCATTGTATACACTGGTGTAGCAGAACTAGGATTATCAAAACTTCCACCATTTGCAGTCCAAGTATAATCGTAAGTATCAACCATTGGTGATACTGTAAATGGCACTGGTTCGCCAGCACATACTTCAACACCAGTAGGAGCAATAGTGATATCAAAGTCTCCTATTACTGTAATCTCTTGAACAGCAGTCACTGCATTTCCACAATTATCAGTAGCTGTCCAAGTACGAGTAATCACAAATGTACATCCAGATGTCTGAGCTTCTGTAAATTCAATATCTACATTGGTATCACAATTATCTGTTGCTTCTACATTAGCTACAGCTGGAATTGATTCTCCATTATTCAAGTTAACAGTTACATTATTCGGCACACCAGTTAATACTGGGTCTGTGTTATCTCTTACAGTTATTACTTGTGTTCCAGAAGTACTGTTTCCACAATCATCGATAGCTGTAAAAGTTCTTGTCAATATGAACTCGTTCTCACAAGCACCTGCTGCGATATTCTCTTCAACAGTTACATCTACATCTGTATCACAATCATCTGTTGCAGACACATTCGCTGGAGCTGGTACTTCACTACACTCAATAGTTGTACTAACAGGGATTCCTACTAATATTGGTGCAGCATTATCTCCTACTGTAATAGTTTGAGATTGAGAAGTAACATTACCACAATCATCAGTAGCTGTCCATGTTCTAACTAATAGGAAAGAATTAGCACACCCTGAATCAGTTTGAATCTCCTCAAAAACAATATCCACGTTAGGATCACAATTATCACTAGCAGATACGTTTACATTTCCAGCATCAACAACTTCATCACATCCAACAGAAATATCAGATGGTACACCTGTTAAGATTGGCGCAGTAACATCTTCAACTGTTATTGTTTGAGTACTACTTGCAGAATTTCCACAATCATCAGTTGCAATCCATGTTCTAGTAAGCGTGAAGCTTCCAGCACAACCATTATCAACTTGGCTCTCGATCAATTCTATATCAACACTAGCGTCACAATTATCAGTCGCAGATATTGAAGGTATATTTGGTACGTTACCACATTCTACATTCACATCACTAGGTACACCAATGAGTACTGGATTAGTATTGTCACCAACTTCAACTCTTTGAGTAGCCACTGTTGAATTTCCACAATTATCAGTAGCAATCCATGTTCTGATTATAGATTGAGAATTTCCACAATCACTTTGCGCAACTTCTTCTATAAATTCGATATTAACATCGGCATCACAGTTATCTGTAGCAGATACTGTTGGTATTTCACCAATAACAACGTCATCACATTCCGCATCAATATCAGCAGGAACACCAACCAATACAGGTGCTGTATTATCTTCAACAGTAATTCGCTGTACTGAGATAGTTTGATTACCACATTCATCTGTTGCTACATATGATCTGATAACAACGAAATTGTTTGCGCATCCTCCATCTTCAATAATTTCATTCACCTCTAATGATACATTAGGATCACAATTATCAGTAACTGAAGCCTCTGCAGCATTAGGAACATTCCCACATTCCATAGTTAAATCAGCAGGAACTCCAGAAATAACTGGTGGTGTATTATCACCTACAGTCACAATTTGTTCTGCAGAAGAACTATTTCCGCAATCATCAATCGCAATCCAAGTTCTAGTCAATATGTATGAGCTTGTACAACCTAAGTCCACACGTATTTCTTCAAATACTATTTCTACATCAGCGTCACAATTATCCGTTGCATCAACATTAGCGTTGTTACTTGGTGGCACATCTCCACATTCAACAGTAATACTTACTGGCACTCCCGTTAACACAGGAGCTGTATCATCACCTACGCTAATTCTTTGAACTCCAACAGAAGAATTTCCACAATCATCGATCGCTCTCCATGTTCTTACTAAAGTAAAGTTATTAGTACATTGACCTGGTTCATTTACTTCTGTGAATTCTATTTCAACATTGGCATCACAATTATCAGTGGCACTAACATTAGCACTGTTTGGTATGCTGGCAATCTGTCCACAATCGATAGTTTGATCTAAAGGTACACCTACTAATGTCGGTGCTACATTATCACCAGCTACAGATATAGTCTGTGTAGATGTTGTTGCATTTCCACAATCATCTGTTGCAAACCAAGTTCTAACAATATCGAATGAAGCCGAACAATCACCAGAAACAATTTCTGTTTCTGTAAACTCAACTTCAACATCTGCATCACAATTATCAGTGGCTGATACTTGAGGAGCGCTTCCTGGAGCCTGACCACACTCAATTGTCATGTCAGAAGGAACTCCAACTAAAACTGGTGCTGTATTATCTCCAACTTCTATTCTTTGTTCTGCTGTTGTTACATTTCCACAATCATCTGTTGCTGTCCATGTTCTAATAATTACAAATGCATCTTCAC
>CAYZUW010000028.1:17626-20709 GCA_964481325.1 uncultured Saprospiraceae bacterium | reverse complement strand
CGTAAGGCGCGTATATATACAGGCATTATCATGCTTCTATTCTTTATCATTCTTGTTTTTATTCCTTTTTTCTCATACCAAAATCCTCCTCCAGGCCAGGAAGGCGTTTTGATTAGTTTTGGAGAACCAAATCAAGGGCAAGGAATCGAAGCTCCTGCTGAATCAAAACCCTCTAAAGCTGAAGAATCGAAACCTACACCAAAGAAGCCTGAAAAGACAAAGCCGAAAACCAAACCAAAACCAAAGCCGACTCCGAAAGAGACAAAACCCAAAAAGGTAAAACCCAAAATAGATAAAAAGGTGATCGAAGCACGTAATGCTGAAATTGCTTTAGAAAAAGAAAAAGCGGAACAAGAGGAAAAAGAAAAGGCCCGTAAAGCGGCAGAAGTTGCAGAACGATTAGCGAAAGCTGAAGCTGCTGCTAAGAAAAGAGAAGCGGAAGCAAAGGCGAAGGCTTTGGCGGAAGCAAAGAGAAAACAAGACGCAGAAGATTTTAAAAATAGCCTTGCAGATTCATTCAAAAAAGGCAAAGGTACTGGACAAGGCGATGGAGGTGACCCTGGTAATCAAGGTGATCCAGACGGAGATCCGAATTCCGAAGTCCTTAAAGGACTGAGTACAGGTGAAGGAGTGATTGGTGGCGGACTGCAAGGTAGAGGTGGAAAAGGACCTGGCATCTCAGACAACAGTAATAAGACGGGAGTAGTCGTTATCTACCTATGCATAGATTCAAAAGGTAAGGTCAGATCTGCTAAATATACGCTCAAAGGTTCCACTACCTCAGACCCCCAGTTGCAAAAGTTGGCACTTGACAATGCAAAAAAATGGAGCTTTAACGCTGGTCCTACAGATTCTACCTGCGGTACGATTACCTATGAGTTTAAGGTGAAGTAAGTCCGTCTTCAAATCAAAATATATCTTCCTAAAAAGTAATAGTCTACATAAATTAGCCTTAAATTGCCTTTGATGAATCCATTAGTTTTAGGAATGGATCCGTTGTTGAACCAGTCAGCAGATGTCTGTGTAATTTTAAAGAATTGTTTTGACTATTAGCACCTATAAAGAAGTACTCGATTTTCTATACCAGCAGCTTCCCATGTTTCAAAGGCAAGGAGCTGTCGCTTTCAAGAAAGATCTGACCAATATCAAATTGCTTTGCGATGCTATTGGAAATCCTGAAACGAAGTTCAAAGCCATTCATATCGCAGGGACAAATGGCAAGGGTACAACTTCTCATATTCTTGCATCTATTTTTCAGGCAGCGGGATACCAAGTGGGCTTATACACTTCTCCCCATTATCTAGACCTTAGAGAGCGGATTAAAATCAATCGAAAACTGATTAGCAAAGATGCGATAATATCATTTGTAAATACCCATCGAGCACATATCGATAAGATTCAGCCTTCTTTTTTTGAGTTGATGGTGGCCATAGCATTTGACCACTTTGCACAAGAGAAAGTAGATTTAACTATAATAGAAACAGGCTTAGGTGGGCGCCTAGACTCTACCAATATAATACATCCAATATTATCCGTGATTACGAATATCAGCTATGATCACCAAGACATGCTAGGAGATACACTGATTGAGATAGCAGGGGAAAAGGCAGGGATCATTAAACATAAAACGCCTGTAGTGATTGGGCAAACACAGGAAGATATTCGTACTGTTTTTGAGGAAAAAGGCGTAGCACTAAAGTCAACAATAAGTTATGCAGACCAAAATTATGAGTATAGTATCAGGGAAGAGAACATCGATCATTATTATTTAGACATACTCCAAAATAAAACCCTAGTCTATGAGAACATTAAAGTAGATTTAAAAGGCGAGGTGTTTTTGAAAAATATGATTACAGCATTGCAGACGATTGAGATGTGGAATAAGCAGGAAGAGCTTATTTCGCATGAACATATTGTGGATGGGCTTTCCAATATCAAAAAGCGAACCTACTTCCTAGGGAGAATGCATGTCATTCAAGAGGATCCTCTCATGATTGCAGACAGTGCGCACAATGAAGATGGTCTACAAGCGCTGTTTAAAGAAGTAGATAAAATCGAATACGATCAACTGCACATTGTATTTGGAATGGTTTCCGATAAGCCTTTGAGCAAAATTTTGCATCTCTTGCCTAAACAAGCTACATATTATGCCGTAGCAGCCAAGATACCTCGTGCGAAACCAGTAGATACTTTATTTGAAGAACTCCAATCTGCAGGTTTGGTCGTGAGGAAAAGTAAATCGGTCGAAAAAGGCAAAAAAATGGCTTTAAAGGAAGCAAATTCAAAAGATTTAGTGTTAGTATGTGGGAGTATCTTTGTAGTTGCTGAAATTTCAGAAATTGCCTTATCTTTAGGTAATGAGAATAACATTACTGGCACAAGAACATGAATAATAAAATTATATTTCAATTTCTTTTAGTCATCATCGGCGGTGCTTTCGCTTTCGTATTATTACGATTTCCGTTTCCAATTAATATCATAGCACTCTTTGTACTTATCGTATTACTTTCAGCATATTACTATTACAACCAATACTTAGAGGATAAGGCAAAAACGGCCTATGAAAATTCACTCGTTGGTCAAATGAATAAAAAGCGCCTAGATTGCCAATTAAAAATAAGCCAACTTCAAAAAGAAATAAAACTCATACAAGGAAACATTGATGACCTACAAGAAAAACTAAGAAATAACCCACAAGCTTCGTCTGATGCGCTTGCAGAGACCAATAAACTGATTGATGGATTTAGGGAAGAGAAAAAGCTACGGAATTCAAAAATTTCTTTCTATGAATTGGCGCTCAGTAAATTTAACCAAATCATAAAGAACCACCAACTCACCGAAGACCTCAAAGTCAAAAGGGAAAAATTAGAAGCTCTAATGGAAAACAATATCGAAGAGGTTGCCGACATGGAAGGGGTGAAGTCTTTCCTAGACTACGAAAAAACCTACATCGAAACCATCGACGAGCTTTCTCTAAAAATGCTGGAAAGCCGTTCAGTAGCAAACGCTGAAGTACTTAAGCTAGAGTTAGTGGAAATGACTAAGGAATTGAGGGAATTGTGAATAGGAGGGATTAGGTTTTA
>CAYZUW010000028.1:0-17526 GCA_964481325.1 uncultured Saprospiraceae bacterium | reverse complement strand
TTAGGTTTTAGGAGTTTTATCCATGCCTGATATAGGTTGACCGCTTTAGAGCAAGAGTTAGAGCAAGCGCAAGCGCAAGAGAATATTCATAGCAAGAAAAAAAGCTAACTCTTAACTCCTCTTCCTGATATTAGCTGTTAGAAATAAATGAAATGACATTCTATGAAAAATAATAAGAATAACAAAAACTCTGCTGAGCGAGTTTCGGATAACTAGTCTGTAGATGCTAAAAGGCGTATTAGGTAACTTGAAGATGAATTAAAAAAGTGAAAGACAATTGAGCAAGAGTAAGAGTAAACAGCAAGAGCAAAACAGCATGAGCAAGAGCAAAGAGAATTTTCGTAGCAATTAAAAAAACTAAAAACTAACCCCTAAAACCTAGCACCTATATCATGAGGGCATATAAAACCTAACTTCTAACCCCTAACACCTATTTCGTTTCGCGTGAGAGATAGGAGAGGTGGCCAGCTCTGCTGGCCAGTCCCGACTGGAGCGCAGCGGAAGGAAAGGACGGGAGCGCACGCGCACCCTCGGATAGCTCGACCCAGCACAAAAAAAGGGGCGGATTTTTCGTCCGACCCTTTTTTTGTGCTGGGGCACGCCCCAATCACCTTAAAATATATTACCTAAATATTATTTTCCTTTTTGTGTCGCCATGAACTCGTTGAAGTTCGATGTCTTGTAATGTTCTTCTGCAGCAAATTTCAATTCGTTGTACATCATAGGCGCTTCTTTGAAGCCCGGAGATATCGCAATGCGCTCGAAATTTTCATTGAGTGTAACTACAGTAGGGTAGCTCATTTTGCCATCTAATAAGGAGTAAGCTAGCATGTGAATGCCCCCTCTTCTAGAACCCTCGATTTCAACAAATTCAAATTTGTCTCCTTTAAAGTTAATTTCCTTGCGAGATTCCGCATCTAACTTCACTGCATAGAAATTATCATTGAGATATTTAGCCACTTTCTCATCGGTGAATGTCTTTTTATCCATCACTTTACACCAACCGCACCAGCTTGTGTATACGTCGACAAAAATCTTCTTGGGATTAGTCTCATTCAACTTAGCTGCTTCCTCCCAACTCATCCAATTCACTTCGTGTGCAACTTCTTCAGGAGTAGCGTTTGTAAATGCCATGCCTGCAAACGCAATTATTACTATTAAACTGATATATTTAAATACTTTCATCTTTCTTTTATTATTAAATCTAGAAGCAAAATAATGGAAAAGAATACAAGATACAGGTATTGAATTCTATTTAACACTTATTTAATCTTCAATGTCTAAAACAAGGACATTCGCTACAAAGTTGTTACATCGCAACAAAAGTGCTAAAATTGCATTGAATAGATTGTAAAATAGACGAAATGAAGCATAAAATAGTGGTTGCGATAGGGGGTTCTAGTGGTGCATTGTATGCGAAAGTACTTTTGGACAAATTGACGAAATTGTCGGCACAAATCGCCGAAGTAGGCATCGTCATGAGTGATAATGCCAAGTACAACTGGAAATTGGAGTTAGGCACTGACTCCTATAAAGACTATCCATTTACTATATATGCTAAGAATGACTTTAATGCGCCCTTTGCCTCTGGATCGGCTCAGTTTAATACTATGATTGTTTGCCCCTGTTCTATGGGGGTGCTTGGACGTATTGCAAGTGGTGTGTCTGATGATTTGACTACGCGTTCTGCCGATGTAATACTCAAGGAAAGAAGACGCCTCATACTAGTTCCTCGGGAGACCCCTTTGAGCCTTATTCATATCGAGAATATGCGCACCGTTACCTTAGCAGGTGGTATCATATGTCCCGCCGTTCCTTCTTTTTACAGCAAGCCAAAGACGGCTGAGGACATTGTAGCCACAGTTGTAGATAGGTTACTCGACCTGGCTCAGCTAGATGTAGATACTTATCGTTGGAATAATTAAGCCTCTTTTTTAAAAGAAATTTTCACTTTAATATTATTGTAGTTCTCCATTGGTCATTTGGCTTCGGATGACTTGTTCTTGTGAATCAAGCGTATACATATACCATCCATTTACCTTGAGAAAAAGCGGTAAATCTGAACCTGAATATTTCGAATGTACCCTGTTATGCTTTGGAACTATTACCGAAAATATATGGTTCTTAAGCGTATAGAGAAGCAATTATAACAGGCAGTCTTACTCCCTTTCCTTCCCCTCGGGAACCCCATTTTTTAGAACCACTACAGTACATTTATGAACAAGTCATTCCTTGCCTTAGTCTGCCTGTTATGTTGGCTAAGTGCTTCTGCTCAAATCTCTAGTAAGAAAGTTTTTTCCTTCGGTGCCATCCCAAACGAAAAATTTGAAGTATTAGAATCTGCTGATATACTTACTCCGTTCAAATTGGTTGGGGGTTTAGCATTTGTGGAAGGTGTGCATAATGGGCAGCGATCGACCTATATTCTAGATACAGGCGCTCCGGGTTTAATTCTCAATAACAAGCTAGACGAATCAAATATTGATGATCTGTATATAGCAAGTGGCTTGACAGGTAATACAAGTATTGGCGAGTATATCGTAGATGAGTTCAAAATACTCAATATTACGAAAGAGAGTCTCCTCGCGCATCAAATGGACTTAGAGCATATTGAAGATGAAATTCTACATCGGTTCGCAGGCTTAGTAGGCAGTGATATTT
This sequence comes from uncultured Saprospiraceae bacterium, assembly GCA_964481325.1. GTDB lineage: Bacteria > Bacteroidota > Bacteroidia > Chitinophagales > Saprospiraceae > JALZVN01. The sequence goes on along the minus strand of CAYZUW010000028.1, from coordinate 14,865 downwards.
TTAACAATTCTATTCTCATTTTGGATTACAAAAATCGGTTATGGGGGACTACTAAAGAGGCTCCTACAAAGCGCATCGATGCTACGATTCCATTTACTTTACAAGAACATTTTATAGTTGTGGAAATGGAATTAGGAGGACGAAAATTGAGAATGATATTAGATACAGGGGCAGAGATAAACATATTAGACGGCATGTCCACTAGTCATGTAAAGAAGAAGCTGGTTAAAGATTTGGGGGTTACCTCTATTCAGAGCGCTAGTAGCGACAATACAGAGTCTAAAAATATTAGCGTAAGTAAGTTTTTCTTAGGAAAACACGTAGAGCGAAACCATGAATTTTCCATTCTTGATTTTGACTTTATCAATGAAGGCTTAACTAAAAAATTAGATGGCTTGATTGGTTATCCGTTTTTAGAAGGTAAGAAAATAGCTATTGATTTTACAGCGCGGATGATACATATTTACAAATGAGTCAATTTCTTATTTTGTAGCGAGAAAGGCTACCTTTGTGGTATATGAAACTCGATGCTATTCCATCCTATTTGTCTAAGCATGCCAATTATCCTAAGTTGATATCAGCACCTGTAGATTCCGCTCTAAGCATGGTGATTGTCATACCTTGTTATAATGAACCTGCTATTCTGAAAACTTTAGAAAGCCTATCTGATTGTAAATCACTGGAGACAAAGATAGAGGTATTGGTCGTGGTCAATCAAGGGGAAGATGTGGATGCAGCTGTGCAGGCACAAAATCAGCAAAGCTTGAATGAAATGGACTCTTGGTCGAATAAGTCTAAAGTCTTTGATTTGTATCCCATTTTTATAGAAAATGTTCCCACTAAAAAAGCTGGAGTAGGGTATGCTAGAAAGACTGGAATGGATGAAGCTGTACGTCGCCTTGAACAAAGCACTTCTTCTCAAAAGATTATTCTTTGTTTGGACGCAGATAGTCTTGTAAAAAACAATTACTTAGAAGCGGTGTATGATTTCTTTCTTGAACATCTGAAATGCCCTGCTGCCTCTATTAATTATGCACATCCCTTGAATAACGAGGACCCTAAAGTAAACCAGTCTATTTTAGAATATGAATTACATTTGAGATATTATGTTTTGGCCCAGCGTTGGGCAGGATTAGATTATGCCCATCAAACGGTGGGGAGTTCTATGGCGGTGACTGCCCATGCTTATGTTGCACAAGGAGGCATGAATACTCGGAAAGCAGGCGAGGATTTTTACTTTATTCATAAGTTTACCCATTATCCGGAATTTGGGAACATAAGCAATACCACTGTCATCCCTTCTGCTCGTATTTCGGATAGAGTCCCTTTTGGTACAGGCAGAGCTATGCAAAGTTTAATGAATTCTAATGAACCACTGTCGACATATGCACCGCAATCTTTTGCGGCTATTGCCAAACTGATCCAGCAACTGCCCAAACTCTATGAGGGGAACGAAGAAATCAAATCATCCGAACCAATGTCCTTCTTTTTAGGAAATCATAATTACAAAAAGAAGATGGAAGAATTGCGCAATAACACTGCAGATTATTCAGCCTTTAAAAAAAGATTTTTCAGATGGTTTGATGCCTTTCTATGTATGAAGTTCTTACACTTTAGTAGAGATCAATTCCATCCAAACATTCCTATTGCAGAAGCAGCACAATGGCTCAATCAGATTTACTTTAGAGGAGACAAGACGCTAGGAGAATTGGAATTATTAAGTAAATTTAGGGCAGAATCAAAAGCTTACTAATGAAGAAGATAGCGGTGTTCCCAGGTTCCTTTGATCCAATAACAACTGGACATGAAGATTTAATCAAAAGAGCAGTTCCACTCTTTGATGAAATAATTGTGGCGGTAGGCGTAAATTCCCAGAAGAAGTATCTATTTCCATTGGAGCAACGCCTAGAATGGTTGGAGAAGGTATTTGCTAAGCAAGCAACCGTAAATGTAGCGCACTTTGAGGGCTTGACGGCTAATTATTGCAAATCTGTGAATGCCAATTATCTATTGCGTGGTCTTCGTAATGCTAGTGATTTTGACTATGAGAAGACTATTTCTCAGCTCAATCACATAGTCGGAGATGGGCTAGAAACTATTTTTCTTATTTCTAAACCCGAATTTTCTCATATTAGTAGCACTATAGTGCGGGAGATTATAAAAGGCAAAGGAGATGTGAGTCCTTTTGTACCAAGGGTTATCAATATATAGTCTTAAATTTCATAAAACTCATAGTTCGCTCTTTATAAATGAACCTTAGAGAAAGTATGGGGTTTTGAGGTGTATTTTAGCTTCTTTGAAGATATAAATATTGTTCCCTCTACCTTTGTACCTATGCTTAATAAAGTTACTTTTGCAACTAAATAAAAATCAAATAAAATGGCAAACGCATATTTTGAATTACCAATGGCATATAATGAACCAGTGTATAACTATGCACCAGGTAGCCCAGAAAGGGCAGCCGTGAAATCGGCTCTAGCATCACTTAAAGGTAAAGAGCTAGATATACCAATGATAATCAATGGAAAGAAGGTAAAAACGAAAAAGAAAATAGCTATACATCCACCTCATGACATTAAGCATGTATTGGGACACTTTAATAAGGGAGACGGAAAGCATGTTAAAGATGCTATCAACGCTGCCCTTAAGGCGAAAACTGCTTGGGAAGAAATGCCATGGCAACATAGAGCGAATATATTCTTAAAAGCAGCAGACTTACTAGCAGGACCATACAGAGCAAAAATGAATGCCGCTACTATGTTAGCGCAATCTAAAAATATATATCAAGCAGAGATCGATGCAGTAGCTGAATTGTGCGACTTTTTCAGATTCAACGTTCAGTTTATGACGGAAATTTATGCTCAACAGCCTGAAAGTGCAACTGGTATATGGAATAGGCTAGAATTTAGACCTTTAGAGGGGTTTTTATTCGCGATTACGCCATTTAATTTTACAAGTATTGCAGGTAACTTACCAGCAGCTCCAGCTATGATGGGGAATACTGTAGTATGGAAAGCGGCAGAGACTCAGATTTATTCCGCTATTGTAATCATGGAAATATTAGAGGAAGCAGGTCTACCTCCAGGGGTAATCAATTTGATACATGTTGATGGACCAGTAGCAGGGGATATCGTATTCTCGCATCCTGATTTCGCAGGATTACATTTTACGGGTTCTACTAAGATATTCAATTCTCTATGGTCAACTATTGGTAACAATCTATCAAAATATAAATCTTACCCGAGAATAGTAGGGGAGACAGGTGGTAAAGATTTTGTAGTGGCACATTCTTCCGCAAATGCCAAGCAAGTAGCTACTGCATTGAGTAGAGGTGCATTTGAATTCCAAGGACAAAAGTGTTCTGCTGCAAGTAGAGCTTACATCCCTAAAAACTTATGGAATGCTGTACAGAAACATCTATTGAAAGACATTGAGTCAATGAAGATGGGCACACCAGAAGACTTCTCTAATTTTATTAATGCAGTTATCGATAAAAGATCTTTTGATAAAATTAGTTATTTCATAGCACAAGCTAGAAAGTCTAAGAAAGCGAAAATTATCGCAGGGGGTAAATGCGATAAATCAAAAGGGTACTTCATTGAACCAACCGTAATAGTGACTACTGATCCACATTACGATAGTATGGAGAAAGAGATATTTGGTCCAGTATTGACAATCTATGTGTATGATCCTAAGAAATATGAAAAAGTGTTGGATAAAGTCAATGCTACTTCACCTTATGCACTCACAGGAGCCATCTTTGCAACAGATAGATATGCCATAGAAATGGCAGAGCTTAAATTAAAGCATGCGGCAGGTAACTTCTATATTAATGATAAACCAACTGGTGCAGTAGTAGGACAGCAACCATTTGGCGGCGCTAGAGCATCTGGAACAAACGATAAAGCAGGTTCTATTTTGAATTTGTTCCGCTGGGTATCTCCTCGTACCATTAAAGAAAACTTTAATCCTCCAACGGATTATCGTTATCCGTTTTTAGAGGAGGCGTAATAAGAATTAACATATAAATTTTTGATCAGCCGGCAGGTAATTTTATACATAGTATAAATTATTTGTCGGCTGTTCTATTTAGAGGGAGCGAGAACGGTTTGTGCACTATGTGCAATAGTATTTGTATTGTTTAAATAGGAGTTAAAAAATCACGTTCAAATAGGTATAGACCGAAATTCTATGTTATATTCATACAAAAAAAACATGAAACAGACGCTAATTCTTTTCTTTTTTTTAATGGGGAGTGGTTTACACGCTCAAACTTCAAGCATAGGACCATTTAAGACCAGTGTAGGTGAGCAAGTTCCAGATTTCAGTATTGAAACATTAGCTGGCGATAAAGTTGAAATCAAAGATCTAAAAGGAAAAATAGTATTGCTAAATTTTTGGGCTACTTGGTGTGGACCTTGCGTCCAAGAAATGCCTGAGCTTAATAAATTTGTGTCCTCTTTAGATTCAGATAATTTTGTAGTTCTTGCCATTGCTAGAAAACAAGATAAAGAAACCATCAAAGGTTTTCTAAGCGATAAAGACTATAGCTTCACTTTTGCACCTGATGTAGATAAATCCATATATCTACAATTTGCAGATAGCGGTATACCTAGAAATGTCTTGCTAGACGCTAAAGGAAAAATCATTTTTCAATCCTTAGGATATAAGCTTGAGGAATTCAAAAAAATGGAAAGTATGATTGTTGAAGAAGTTGGTAAACTATCTAATTAAGCGCTTACTTTAATATTGTCTAGTTTATTAAATATTTAGAAAAAGTGAAAGTCCTAAAGGCATTTATATTAGCTTTTATTTGTAAGCTTGATATTGTTGTGTCGGTATGAAAATCAGATTTTCTAACCCATATCAAATTCACTTTCTAATAAGTTTGAAAAAAGCATTAGAGTATAAATAATCTAATACTTTTCACCTTTGATTACTTGATATAGAAAAGGTCCTTGTGTATCCACAGGCATTTGGAGTTTGTAATCTACTTCAGGTAGCGTGTACATTACCTTAAACGAATTTCCTTGTTTATAATAATAGGAGCCTCCAGTACTAGCGAACATACTCTCTTCGGGTAACATATTTGCTGGACGTAACAATTCTGCGATAAGAAGAGAATCTACCTTTGAAGTTATATCGTCATCATCGGCTAAAATAATATCCAATAGTCGTTTTTGTTTTGCCTCTTTTTGTTTCTTTTTTCTTCTACTTTTTTTCTTTTGTGTCTTTAGAACTGGAGTTACAATGTCAAGTGCTGGAATAGGAGCGTCTTTACATATATTGAATGCCAATTCGCTGCTTAAATCCAATCCATTGCTGAATTCAGCAAAGTTATATATCACTTTTTTGTTTCCTTCAGATATTATGAAAAAGAGCATAGCTAATGATGCAGCGACTGCCATAATGCGACGACCATACTTTGGAGGAGGCGATTGAAGTTTACTTTGAATGGCAGTCCAATTTTGATTAGAAGGTGTAACAGTGTACCCCTCAAACTTGGCGCTCAACTTTCCATGAAGTTGATTCTCTTCCAACTTGCCTTTTATATCTTGCCAATTTTCTTCTCTTGGCTGTTTTTTGTAGTTTTTAAACATATCCCAAACTATAGTTTCTTGTATTTTTCAATGCTCTTTCTTCACTTACTTGTTGTGACAAAATCAATTTTCGTAAATATTTTTTAGCTCTTGCGAGTTGAGACTTTGATGTCCCTAAATTTATATTTAGTTTCTCTGCAATTTCTTGATGAGAAAATCCTTCTATTATGTATAAATTAAATACAAGTCTATATCCATCTGGTAATTGCTGTATTAATCCTAGCAATTCTTCTTTTTCTATTTCTAACAATTTATGATCTTCCACAGACTTTTCTGCGACAACATCAAGGGGGGTAAATCTAAAAGACCTTGACTTTTTCCTATAATATTCAATAGCTGTATTGACAAATATTCGTCTGATCCAGCCTTCGAGTGATCCAGTATTTTTAAACTTATGGATACTTTTAAACACTTTTACGAAGCCATCTTGTAAAATATCCTCTGCTGTATGATAATCCGATCCGTATCTCAGGCAGATACCAAACATTGTTGGTGAAAATAAACGATACACAGCTTCCTGCGCTTTGGCATTTTCGTTTAGACAACCTTTTAGTATTTTTTCCTCAGTATTAAAACTCACACTATATGGTTTTTAAGTAATCAATTAATAACGATACCGCTTTGCCGCGGTGACTTATTTGGTTCTTTACTTGAGGTGATAATTCTCCAAAAGATAAGGAATAATTATCAGGTATAAAAATCGGATCATATCCAAAGCCTCCTTTACCTTGTCTTTCTACTGCTATTTTCCCTTTACAAATGCCTTCAAAAAAATGTTTTTCTTCATTTATAAGTAAGGTGATCACTGTTCTAAATTGAGCACTTCTGTCCTCTATACCTGCTAATTTGTCTAACAACAAGTCCATATTGTCTTCTGAACTTTTATTAGCTCCTGCGTATCGAGCACTATTTACTCCAGGTTCTCCATTTAGCGCAAATACTTCTAAACCAGTATCTTCTGCAAAACAATCTAAGCCGAGCTCATCAAAAACTGTAGTCGCTTTCTGCAAGGAATTGCCTTTGATGGTTCCCGTAGTTTCTGGAATTTCAGCTGTCCAGCCCACCTCCTTCAAACCAATCAATTCTATGGTTTCTCCCAAAATGGCCTTTATTTCCTTAACCTTATTCTGATTTCCTGTTACGAACAACAATTTTCCCATTTGATTTATGCTAATAAGAAGATTTGCTGCAGATTTAGCCATAAGGCTTTCTTTTTCCCAGGGTCATTGTTAAGTACTCCTAGCGTATCTGCAAAGAGGAAAGTTAAGTCCCCAATATGGATAGGTTCGTACAAAACATTAGTAAAATTCAAGGCTAAATCCTTAGGATTTAAGCCAAATGAAATTACCTTATTTATTCTCAAATCTTTTATTGACTTTATGATGTTAAGAGAAGGTAAATGCTTTGAGGATTTGACCAGGCATACGTCGCTTGACAAGTCAATATTTATAGCAGACAGGATTTTTTTAAGCAATCCATCAAGAAGATCATTATCCTCTTGTTCTTCTAAGACGACCATAAGCTTGACAGAGTTGCTTGAGTTTGACTTGATTTGCTCTCTAGATTCTAGAGAATGAGCTATAAGATTAAATGTGTAAAACCCCATGTAGGAAATATAATTTGGACGTAAAGGTTATTATTGGCATTAAATACTGCTTTGGTGTATATATTAACTTAAAAATAAAATTTAATTTAGAAAAGACCTATATTTGTACCATAATTTACCAAATGTTAACCTTCTTAAACCTTCTGTATGAGTAATATAAATATTACCAAAGTTAGCCATTCTAGGGTAGATCAAGTAGATTTTTCAAATATTCCTTTTGGCGAAACTTTTTCTGATCACATGTATGTTGCTGATCACATTGATGGGAAGTGGACCAACCATTCCATAATTCCTTTTGGTGACTTAAGAATTAGCCCTGTCAACCTCGCTCTTCATTATGGGCAATCTATTTTTGAAGGAATGAAAGCTTCTTTGAAAAATGACGGGACACCAGCCCTTTTCAGACCCGAACAGCATGTTATAAGAATGAATGCCTCTGCAAGAAGAATGATGATGCCTGAGATTTCTGAGGAAATGTTCTTAGATGCGGTACACTCTATCGTGGATATGGAGAAAGATTGGATTCCTAAGGAAAAAGGCTCTGCACTTTACTTAAGACCTTTCATGTTTGCAATGGAAGAGAAATTAGGAGTTAAGGTATCTTCAACCTATAAATTTATTATTGTTACTGGGCCTGTGGGGCCTTACTATCCTAAGCCAGTAAGACTATTAGCTGAAACTGAGTTTACAAGAGCAGCTCCCGGTGGAGTCGGAGAAGCAAAAACAGCTGGTAACTATGCTGCTTCTCTCTTACCAGCACATTTGGCCAAGAAAAAAGGCTTTGACCAAGTGATATGGTTGGACGCCAAAGAATTTAAGTACGTACAAGAAGTAGGTACCATGAATTTATTCTTTGTGTTTAAAGACAAAGTAGTAACACCAAATACGGCAGGAACTATTCTAAAAGGAATAACTAGAATGTCTCTTATAGAAATGCTTCAAGCAGATGGCGTTACAGTAGAAGAAAGACCTATCAGTATGGATGAAGTTGTTGATGCCCATAATAGAGGTGAATTGTTAGAGATGTTTGGTTCCGGTACAGCAGCTGTTGTTGCCAATGTAAGTGAGTTTAGTTACAAGGACAAGTTGTATAAACTCTCAGATGTTTCCACGCATTCTACAGCCAATGGTTTAAGAGAAAAAATTAACGCACTACGCGCTGGAGAAATTGAAGACACCTTTGGATGGGTCATCAACGTAAAGAGTCCAGTCAAAGTCTAATCAACACACTTTAGACATTCATGACTCAATAAAGATATTTGAGGCTGTCCAATTCTGGACAGCCTCTTTTTATTTTAGATCAAAACATTTAGCAAGTTTTTTTTTAATTTGTCATTATTCCATTATATTGGAGGAAACAATCTTTATATGAATTCTATAAAATGCCTCTTTATAGTTATAGTCTCTCTTTTTTGCGCACCTATGTATAGCCAAACTTATTTGGCGGACGAAAACGAAGGGACCCTTACCTTTACAGAAATTGTAGCTAAAAATGAAGCCATCTTTGACCAACTAGGTAGAGGTCAAGGAACAGGCTACACGCAATTTAAGCGTTGGGAATATTGGGCGAATAGAAGTCTTAGATCTGATGGGAGAATAAGAGACATCGCTGAAGCCGATAGCGAAGTAAAGCGATTCAATAAAAAATACCCAACTTATGTTAATAAAAGCGTTTCTGGTTCATACTCTGAATTAGGGCCAGACGAAGCTACCAATACAAGCACTTGGTCTTCTCACTTAGGTAGAATAAGCGCTATGTCGATTGATATCAATGATAGAGATCACATTATAGTTGGATCTCCTACTGGTGGAGTTTGGCGATCAACGGATAGAGGAAGTTCTTGGGGAACTATCTTTGATGATCAAATATTACTAAGAGTCTTTTCTGTGGAAATTAGCCATGCAAACGCAGATCATTACTTCGTAGGCACCTCTGATGGAGTGGTCCTAACAACAGATGCTGGGCAATCTTGGCAGTCCACAAGTGGTATCAACGCAAATAGTAGAATCAACACTTTAACAATGCATCCGAGTGATTCTACTGTCTTATTTTCAGTTTCTGAGTTTGACGGAAGAGTATACAGATCAAATGATGCAGGTCTCAATTGGACAGAGGTTTTAAACCACACGAACAGAATGTATGATTTAGAATTTCACCCAAATGACGATTCTATTGTATACCTTTCTGGTACAGGAGGAGTATTCAAATCTACCGATACTGGATTGACTTTTTCTCCCGTTACAGGGCCATTCACTAATAATGGTGCTATTATGATGGCAGTAACTCCTGACGCGGAAGATAATCTTTATGTTTTACAAGCCAATACATCTGGTGGTTTCGATGGTCTATATGTTTCGGATGATCAAGGCAACACATTCGGAACTGCCTCTGATAATTCGGGAAATGATACGAATATTATGGGCTATGATTTGAACTCACCAAACGGGCAGGGACCTCGAGATATGGATATAGTCGTATCTCCAAATGATAAAACAGAAATTCATGTAGCGGGTACACAAACATTTAAGTCTACGGATGAAGGGGTGACTTGGTCGCAGTCTACGCATTGGGTGGTTTCCAATACCACATTAGCTTTCATTCATGCCGACATAGATATTCTTATTTATCAAAGCAACACATTGTATGCGGGTACTGATGGTGGCATTTTTTATTCTACCGATAGCGCAAATAGTTTTGTAGATATCAGCCAGGGATTGAGTATTAGAGAGTTTTACAGAATTGGGGCTTCCGAGACAGACCCTGATCGTGTTTCTGGTGGATCTCAAGATAATGGTACAGGCGTTTTAAAAAACGGCACTTGGTTTGACTATTTAGGAGCCGATGGTATGGAGACCTTGATTTCTTATGACGATGCAGACATCATGTACGGCTCTGTACAGTTTGGTTTACTCTATAGATCTGGCGACGGCGGTAATACGGCTAGCCAGACTACACAAACGGATGGCAATGGTAATTGGGTTACTCCTTTGGAGCAGGATCCTATCGATCCCAATACAATATACCAAGCCAAGAACGATCTTTGGAAGAGTACCAACGAAGGCAACTCCTGGACCCAAGTTTCTAACTTAGTAGTAGGTGATTCTAAGTCAGCCATGGAGTTGGCAATTGCTCCATCCAATAATCAGGTGATGTATTTAGCATATAATACAGAGATTCATAAGACAAGCGATGGAGGAACCACTTGGACAGATATTTCTCCAAGCAATGGCTTTTCAAACATTAACTATATTGCGGTCAATCCCATCAACGAAGATGAGCTCATACTTGCCTTATCAGGTACCAATGAAGTGTATGTAGAATCATTAGATGGTGGTGCTACGTGGACCAGCATTATCAGCAATCTACCTGCCATAGGTAGTCAATGTGTTGCGTACGAAGAGGGAGTTAATGGAGGAGTATATGTTGGCATGTCCCCCGGTATTTATTTTAGACCGACTGGAAGTACCGACTGGTCCAATGTATCTATAAATCTTCCGAACGTGAATGTGGTTGAATTGGAAATACGAAATAGTGTACTATATGCAGCTACTTTTGGTAGGGGGCTTTGGAAAATAGACTTGACGCTCCCGTGCCCAGTCGCATTTTCTGATGCCAATGGTAATGCCCTTACAGGGATACAGGATCAAGATGCCGACTTTGAAACCGATGGGGTCATTGAATCTACCCAACTTATCAATGGACTGTCTACGAGTGTAGATTATGATTCCGGACAGGATGTTTTACTGGATTCAGGATTCGAAGTTTCTCAAGCTACTTTCCACGCTTTTATTGATGGTTGTGGTGGGAGTATGCTTATAGAAGAAGAGGAAGTAAAAGACAAGTAGATTTATCAGCTTATATTGTTTGATTTGGCGGATTCACTTGCTGGCTAACACGCAATGCTAAGCTGCGCAAGTGACCAGGTTATTCGCAGCTTGGTCCTTCGGACTGGTCGGCTTGGCTATGCTTCCAAGCTCAACAAGCCGCCCACTGCTACTATCCTTATCCGAAAAAATTCCTATCTTGAAATCCTTCTACAATTGAGAATTATGAGTCCACTCCGAAAACTTACGAAACCACAAAATGTCAAATGTTTACTTTTAATAAGAACGCGTCATTGCTTGAATCAAAAATTCCTTTTTAAAAACAAAATCGTGAAAAATCTATCCTTGAGTATTTTATTTTTATTGACTTTTTTGTCTTGCACTACAAAACTGGCTACAACCCAAACATCTGAACTAAAGGAAGGAGTGAAAGCAAACCATCAGGTACCTTTACAAGGAGGATTAGTACATACTGTGTTCTTCTGGTATGCTGACGACGTGGATCAAAACCTGCTGGCCGAATTTGAAAAAGATCTAATCGAATTGGGAAAAGTACCCACTATATCTAGCTATTATTATGGACCTCCTGCGCCTACAGCGGCTCGCGGACCAGTGGATCATAGCTACGACATGGCAGTAAACATCTTTTTTAAAGATTTAGCTGCACACGATGCCTATCAAGTCAATCCTATCCACACAGGATTTCTAAAGAAGTACAAAAATCTATGGAAGAAAATAATCGTATATGATAACCAAATCCATTAAGGTTACTATCTGAAAACTATAATAATACTACTTACTGTATTCACGAAAATAACACGCTATGACTAACTAGCTGCCTTTACGGCGTCCAAAAGTTGCTGCTTAGTTTTCATTCCTGATTCTTGCCAAAGTTTCTTGCCATTTTTAAACATAATTAATGTGGGCACGCTTCGTACTTGAAATTGCTGGGCTATGGATTGATTCTTGTCGATGTCTATTTTGATCACACGTACTTTTCCATCTATTTCATTAGCAAACTCTTGCAAGATAGGACCTTGCATTTTACACGGACCACACCATAATGCATGAAAATCAACCAATACAAGTTCTTGACTATTAATAATTTTTGCAAAATTTCCTTTCATTATTGTTTAATATTTTATGACAAAAAGAGATCCATTTAAAGACCTCATTCGCCTGAATAATTATTACTTTTGGGCCAATGAATGAGCTGATTTTCAAAGTCCAGATAGTAAAGAACAACTCAGAGTACGAAGATGTTTCTTTCAAATCCGATTTACTTAATTTAAATTATATTTTCGGTTCTGCTTTCTATGTTCAACACAAAGAATTGCAAAAATTGCTACGATATCCTGAAGATGTACATCCCGCTGCAAATAAACGTATCGTTTTTAAGCATCTCTTAAGCTTGATGTCTTCAAAATTAAACCTTTTAAAAAGAGATCATGCTGTTTTCTTGCCTATTGATATGGAAGCAGAATATACAGGAGTATTGAAGTGCGCATTAGACTCAGATATGCAGTTTTCTATACAATTTGGAGTCATAGACGAAGAAAACGTTGGGGTAGATATTAAAACCTTGAAACCGATCGGAAATGTCAACAAATATTTCACAGCACAAACCGCAAAAGTGGTTTGTGAAATCTCTGAAATACAAGCTGCTATAGCATCTAACTTATTAGAAATAAATGATGAGGCTGTTAAATTAATGGAAGAACAAATTCCCCTTGGATCTTAACTAGTCTACTCAACGGAAATTGGTGTGGGACGGTTTATCCGATACCATTTGCCTCTAAAAAAGTAAATGGACCAAAAATTAAAGACATGAAGAAGAAAGAGAAACAGTGCATGGCTACAAAGGCCATTATGAAAGAAAATGCAAAAGTAGGATATATGTTTAGAGAGGCGAGTGATTTTCCAGACGATAGCGGTTGGAGAATATTTACTGGCTTAGAAAGCCTAGATTTCATGGATGTAGAAGACAATATTGATATTTATGATCTCAAGGCAATAGTCAGTAAAGATAAAGATATTGAGGCCTACCTTGATCACCCAGTAGGGTCAGAACTCGAACGCGTACCAGGCAGTTCTAAATTTCAAAATGTAAAATCAGAATAGGAAATTTGAGTGTAGAGTTGAAAGTGGAAAGAAGGATAAACGATTAAACAACTCAACAAATAAACAACTCAACAATACCTCGGGTATAGTATTACATTATTCCAATCGGAATTATCTATAGGTGTACTGGGTATATGGCCACCTAAGATTTTCTTCCTATGAATTTTATTTTTTGTCAGTATTGATTAGCTTTAAGAAAGCAATCTTACTATGGCAAAGAAATTATCAAGAAGAGGCCTTATAAAAACGCTAGGTTTAGCGACCGGGAGTATCTTATCCTTTCCCCTTGGTGCATTCGATGAAAATGGAATACCACTTATTCTTCCAGACGATAAAAAATATGCTAAACTAGATAAACCTGTAACAGCCGTAACACTGGGTGCAGGCAATCGTGGCAATGTATATGGTAACTATGCAGAAAAATACCCTGACCAACTGAAAATAGTTGGAGTAGCGGAACCCATCCATATTCGAAATGAAAGATACTGCAAACAGCATGGCATAGATAAAAGTCAAAGTTTTACGACTTGGGAACAGGTTTTTGAATTACCTAAGCTGGCAGATGCCATAATTATTACCACCCCTGATGATTTGCACTATGGCCCTGCTATAGCTGCATTGGAAAGAGGATATGATATCTTGTTAGAAAAACCTATTGCTCCTACAGAAGAGGAATGTCGTGTTATATTAGCACTATCGGAAAAGACGGGCAATATAGTGGCCGTATGCCATGTCCTCAGATATGCGCCCTACTTTATAGAATTAAGAAACAAGATTCAAGATGGGAGTATTGGTGAACTAATAAGTATCCAACATTTCGAACCCATTGAACACGTGCATATGGCACATAGTTTTGTAAGAGGGAATTGGCATGATAGTGAAAAAACAACGCCTATAATACTGGCCAAATCATGCCACGATTTAGACATCATAAGATGGTTAGTGGACAAACCATGTGAAAAGGTCTCTGCTTTTGGTTCATTGAAATGGTTCAATAGTAAAAACAAACCGATAGGTGCTACTCCAAGGTGTATGGATGGTTGTGCTATTGAAAAGGAATGCCCATATAGTGCTATGAAAATTTATTATCGAGATCGACAAAGAACCTATGTTTTTGATTTACCTGATGATAAAAAGAAGCACGGAGAGGCTATTTTAGAATACTTAAGAACGACCAATTATGGTCGATGTGTATATCAAATGGAAAATGATCAACCAGATCACTATGTGGCCAACATGCTTTTTAGAGATGGGGTAACAGTTAGTTTTAATATGGAAGCCTTTACTTCTTATCATGGCAGGCGAACTCGTATCATGGGATCTCATGGTGATATAGTAGGAGACATGAAGCAATTTAAGCACACCAATTTTTTAACGGGAAAGGAAACAGTATGGGAGATGGAGACAGATGGCCATGGGGGAGGAGATTGGAATTTAGTGGCCGACTGGGTACAGGCAGTTGGAACAAAGGATAAATCAGTTTTAAGTTCTACTATTGCTGCTTCCGTAGAAAGCCATATCATGGGCTTTGTCGCAGAGAAGAGTAGGTTCTCCGAACAGATAGAGCGCGTGGTATTATAGCTAAAGAATACTTCGCTTGAGACGCATAGAAATCAAAATGTAGCGGCCTAAAATTTCTAGAGATTAACGTACAATAGCAATTTGCTGCGTAATGAATTTGTTATCCTCTGTCGTAGCGTTGATGAAGTATAC
>CAYZUW010000027.1:0-20880 GCA_964481325.1 uncultured Saprospiraceae bacterium | reverse complement strand
TTAATTAATATCTTAAATCCTTTAATAATCTGTATCGGTTATTTAGGACTAGACATAGTGTGTATAATTTACTGTTTTACAACTCTTTCAAGGACGTCCAATTCAGGAGACACAATACGCACAAGGTATGTACCTGCAGGGTAAGCATATAAAGAAAACGACCCAATAAAATCATTATCAAATTTTCCAATATCTCTTTGTTGAATTAACTTACCTTGAATATCATAAATATTTACTTGAAGATAATTCTCTAAAGTTGGAAGATTGTTAACATTTATCTTGAATACACCATTCGTTGGATTCGGAACGATATCAATGTTTACAGTAGCTCCTTCAACTTGGAAGGTTGAAGTAACTACTCCAACTGTTACAGTTTCTTCATGAATGCAATTTCCAAGTGCATCCATCACTACTATATCGTACTCTCCTGGATCTAGATTTAAGAATACATTTGAAGGTCCAAAAGTAGCTCCACCATTAATACTGTATTGAAACGGGGTAACTCCGTTTGATGCGTTGATGAGTATAATACCTGAGCCAGATTGAGGATTACTATCCGTAGTTTGTACATCGACTTCTAATGCACATTCTTGAGCAACAGCACAGAAGGTGATTACCTGTTGCGCTCCGAATTGACCATTTGAGAAGGCAATCGTGTTGCCTTGGTTATCCTCAACGGTGAGATTTCCTTCACCATACGCACAGCAGATACCATCACCAAAAGAGTCATTAATTGTAAGTGTGAAGCAATCTTCAAGATCGACGCATACCCTTTCACTAAATGTCTGTCCGTTTGCAGTGGTAGGCAATCCACTCAATTCTGCAATTGTATTTCCTGTATTCATCGATGTTAATGTATAAGATGTTTCTGCAGGAAAATTATCAGTTAATAAAACAATTGTAATAAAGCTGTTAGCGTCTAATGCTTCTATGTCTAGTGTTAAATTATTGTTTGTTAAATCAAAATCTCCATTGGTTCCATTAAGGCTAAGGATCTCAAAGTCAATAGTGTACGAATCTGGGCTGTCAATAGCAAAGTTAAAGTCAATCTCCGCTGATTGCCCATTTGATATAGACCCTTTAAATGAAAGATTAGATTGAGCTACTCCATTGACATTCGCTCCTATACTAGCAGAAGTAATTACGTCTCCACCTAAATTCTCTAAAATTAACGTTCCTTGTAGGCTTCCATCACATTGGCTAGCAATAGCGTTTCCAGTGATTTGAGCTTCGAGGCCTGGTAATACAGTCAGGTTTAATGTAAGCGTATCATTCAGTGGATTTTGATCTAATGGCGAACTCACAAACGATCTAAGAGTGTAGTCCGTTATCTCTGAAAGGTCTATGTTGTCAGGAAAAGTGTGAACCAATACTTCATTTGATGCTAATTCCTCACTGATTTGAGACGTACTAACTACAATCCCATCCAATTCAAGCTCCAATGTAAAGTCAGATATGGCATTGAATCCAGCATTTGTAACCTCAACCGTTACAGGCTCTTCTGTAGATAAATTTGAACTTACAGCGGTAGGGCTTATGAAACTTCTCATTGATAAATCAAACGTATCTCTTCGTAATCTTAATGCAGAAATATTAGTAATAGTGTTACTTGGTCCTGCATACTCTGTTGTAAACCAAAATTCACTTAATCCCCCTGGCACAACGGACATTTGAGAATAATCTCCAAAACGACCACCAGAGTTGATAGTGGATCGACCTTCTTGAAGTTCTATTTCTTGATATGTCATCTGGCCTAGTGGGTCACCATTGTTTCGCCCAGTTGCTCTAATACTTGCAAAAGTTTCAGGGCTAGAAGTGTTATAGCCTAAACAAATATGTCCATTACCATCAATAGCAATAGAACTCATGAATCTATCTAAGCCATCATCAGGAGCAAATGTACCTTCCTGGAAAACACTCCAATCGGATTCACTACTTCTTCTAAGTTCTACCCATCTTACGCCAGCTCTATTGGCGCCATTATCCGCGTCCGTTACAAAACTATAGACCAATGATTCATGTGATCCAAAATTTCTTTGGTGCGGTACATTCATGATCACTTCTGGGATACCATCTAGCCCTCCACCATTTAACTGTGGAATACATTGAAACCCAAACCCTGTTTCAGAACATGGAAAGGCATCAAAAGGAGCCGTAGGAATAGTAGTTTGTACAACTTGTGAATTATTAACATTATCAAAATCAATCTCAAAAGTATACAATTCAATTCCGTCTTGTTCAGGTCCATTTGCCCAAGAACTGTCATTGAGTCTAATCACAATAGGATTGTTGTCAAAAGGCTGATTTGTACCATTCAAATCAACAGGAGTTGACACAATAAAGCCTTGCTCTGAACCAATAGCTCCTGGAACCGCAATTCTTTGAATACTGGCATCTGCTCCACCTTCTGCGAGTTCCGCCTTATTTATAAAATATTGATGAAGTGTACCTGCTCCTTCTTCGTTTGTGGTTACCACTAAAGCTTCAGGTGTAATTGCGTATTTCGGGTAATCTGGGAAGTTTGGTGTTGAAAAACTATATGCATTGTAGGCACCTAGAGGGTCGTTGGTAACACTTATTCCTATTAATAGATTGGCAGGTCCTGTAAATTCAGTTAGAATCCATTTGTCAAGTATCTCATCATATAGAATAATAGGGTCACCCGCTGATTGCGCACCAAATTGTGTCCATAACGTATTCATAGGAAAAGACATTTCTAAAAGACCATTACGATCAAAAACCCCTACTAAGGTAGCGTTTACCGCCTGCACATAGTATAGATCACTTACGTCTCCAGTTGGATCTGATGGTGAAAAGTTTCCAAATCCTTGTCTATTTACCAATACTTCAATCTGGTTATTTACACTTTTATTAATCTCCGTTTGAAGTACTGGATCTACTTGATGCTCTTTACTCAAGTCAACTGCACTACTTTGATTTTTTCTACCTTTAAAATTGTCAGGTACCTGCTTATTTATCTTACTATTCTGTTTCTTGATCAAAGGTGTTGTTGTTTTCGCAACAGCATCACGAATAGGAATTGACTTCCCTAAGAATACAGCTTTGGTAGTGGTTATTTCAACGTTATCTAATGTCTTGGTCGTTACTTGCGAGTTTATGCTTAAGCTGCATAGCATCACACAAGTGAAAATGTAGAATGTAAGTTTGCGCATAATTAATTATTTTTTCGAATTGATTTTGTTTTAGCGGATTTCACGCTTTTGGATGATTGTTTATCAGATTGATTAGTATTTTCTAAAATTTCCACATTCACATCAGCTACAAGCAGCTCTTTCAGAATCAAAAAATCACTTGCAGAACAGTTAAAATTAACTACATATTGATTTAAGGTCCTGTTACTTGGGCTCATTTCAGAAGGATGGTATATAGCATAGGTATTTGAAATATATTTGCTGGATAGAGAATCCTCTAGTTGTAGATGAAGGTTGTTCTTTTCAACTGTGCTAGATTCCGCAGCATTCTTATTTGCCTTACAGCTGAATAACAGTGTAATACATATTACAATCAAGCTTAATGTGTGAACAGTCTTAGTGTTAATCATAACTAGAAATTGGTATTGTTAGTGAATTTACCTAAAAACAATAGTGTTGTCGAAGTTTTTTGCTCCTAATCTCCGTTATGAAAACTAGACTACACAAGGTAAGTATTTTTTAAATATTCCTAGCCTTATTTAGACGTAGCTATAGTAGCCCCATTTATAGTGCTACCAAAGAAAATTGCATTGGCAAAAAGTTTGTGTGTTCCGTACCAAAAACCTCTAAAATTAGTATTGTCAACAAATGAAATAACCCTGCCTCTGCCTGCACCACTTACAAAAACTGCAGCACTATTTGCCATATGTTTGTGATTTCTAGAAGATATGTATCCACTTAACAACGGTTTGTTTTTATATACTAAAGGCTGGGCATATGGATTATTAGTATGATTTACTGTTAAAGTGCCTCTTTTGAATAAAGGCAGGGTTTTATTATAATAGCCATAGCTTAGAGGGTGGCTCAAATCGAGATGACTTTCGAAGATGGCGCCTCCTACAAACTGCGCTCCACGCTCTGCACCAACATTACGATATTCTTTGGTAGATCCTTTTCTAGTTGATTGGCTATTGCCCTTTACATTGGCTTTGGCTAAGCCATTATTTATAGCCCATCTTGTTGCTCCTTTGAAGGTGATTAATACCCCTCCTTGTTCTGTCCAAGATTTAATTACGTTGGCATTGACATTTGTTCCATTAACAAGAACCACTGTATTGTAGTTTTTTAGAACATTAGCACTTACATTATCCGCAGATACCATGGTTACTGGCATATTGTAGTTTTGATCTAGTAAGTGCCAAACCTCTCCTGCATCATAGGATGTAACAGAGCCATCAATTACCATCATTATTTTAGGCAATTCAAGATGATTCATGGAAGGGCTACCCAAATCTACTTCAGCGACTCCCATGCCTGATTCAATAGGGTACACTTGAATATGACTATCCACTATATTTTCTTGAATCAAAGTGTAAATTTCGTCCGAAGATAAATTTTGATTTTGGGCTGGAATTATGATTGCTCCGTATGTGAAGTCTAATTGCTGCCCTTTGAGATTCATGCCGAATGGCTTGGAAGCTACTCGTGCTCTAACTCCATTATCCAATAAGGCATACAATAACCTAGGACTATAATAATCATCCCAAGAAAACACGTAACCATAATCACTCTTACCGTGCAATATAGCATTGTCAAGGTCAGCTTCTGTGATACGATCCGATTTGTTAAAGCTAACGCTACTATTTTTGCTCGCTTTCAAATTGTAAGCTAAAGGCATAGTCCATGTGGATACATCGTAAAATAAACTATCTCTAAACTCAGTATTACTTTCGAAAATGGTCCCGATCAATAGGTGTTGTGGTTGATTGAGAGGCACTACATATTGGCTCTCATTTTTTTTGTACACATTTATTTGATGGCGAAGTAGCAATTCTAAAAACTTGTTCAATCGTGTTTTGTCTTTTTGCTCTTCTATGACATAAGCTTCTCCTGACTTAGCTCCACCTTTGTAAAATCCATTTTGAAATTCTTTTAATTCATTTCTCAAAGCATATCCGGCTCTTTGAGTTGAAAGGGAAGTGGCTACCTGATTGCGAATAGTGAAAGGAAAACTCAATTCGCCATTCTCTGTTTGCTGAACATGTCCTCTTGAACTTGCTTGCTCAAAAAGAATTCCAATACAACCATTAACATCTGGATAAGTAGAACCTTTTCCATAATAAAAATCATCAAAAGATTCTTGACTATAGTACAAAGAACCAATTTTGTCCAACTCTGCTGCATGGAATTTTCCAATTTGAGCCGTCAAATCTTGGTTTTTTTGCGGTGTGATTGGGTTTGTTCGTGTCGGGATACCTGGCTGGAAAAAGAAGCTTCTATCAGAGCCCATTTCATGATGGTCAGTTAAAATATTCGGTTTCCATTTATGAAACATCTCTAATCTACCGATACTTTCTGGATGTACTAAGGGAAGCCAATCTCTATTGAGGTCAAACCAATAATGGTTCGTCCTTCCTCTAGGCCATGCTTCTTGAAATTCTCTGCCATTCGCATCGCTATTAAGATTTTTACTTTTATGCGTATTGACCCAAGAGGCAAATCTGTTTAATCCGTCTGGATTGAGACAAGGGTCTATGATGATTACAGATTCGTTAAGCATATCTTTTATTTCATTGCTTTGTCCTGCAGCAAGATAATATGCCATGAGAATAGCGGCATTGGCTCCACTTGATTCGTTTCCATGAATACTGTATCCTTGATATATGACTACAGGTCGATTTTTGTCTGCTTTACCTTCTAGTATTTCACTTCTTTCTTTTTTGATTTGCTCTATGTTCCTTTGATTTTCAATAGAAGTGAATACCATCCCAAGCAAAGGGCGTCCTTCATGACTCCTAGCATATTGCTCCACATATACTCTGTCGGATTGTGCAGCAATAGTTTTTAAATAGCCTTGTAGGAGATCATGACTGATATGCCAATTTCCAATTTGCCATCCTAAGTATTCTTCCGGTGTAGTTATTTTTTCATCATACGTAATGTCTGGGAGATAGTACGTGAGTGGTAGGTCTTGTGTAAAAACAATAGTAGGTGTGATAAAAGAAAAGAAGAGCAGAAGGTTTCGCATTTTTTTTCTGTGAAGATAAGTAATTAGTCTAAAAGGGTTTCTATATTTTTAATTTGATGTAAAGAGATTTGGGCGATATTTTGTGTGAACGATAGGAGAGAGGCGTCGGATAGGCGATTTTTCATCGCCTAGGAGGAGCAGTCCGCAGGACCGGAGCGCAGCGCAGTCTCGGATAGCGTGACCCCGAGGCTTGGTGGTTTAGATGGCGAGAAGGGGGCACACCCAAACAAAAAAAAGAACCCTAACTATGGATGGCTCGGATTCTTTTTGAACATTAACCTTAAATATTAATCGCTCTTTTGGCTATTTGGTGATAACCATTTTCTTCGTTATTGTAGTGTTGTTCTGTGTCAAGGAGTATATATAAATACCCGAATCTAGATTGCCATGAGCAAACTTGTGTGAATGCCAACCTCTTGAGTAAGATTCTGAATGTGTGTAAACAGTTTTACCTTCTAAATTTTTAACCTCTATGCTGGTCATGCCATCTGCTTCTAAATAAAAAGGGATATCTGTAGTATTCGAAAATGGGTTAGGATGGTTTTGGCCAAGTACATTTTGAGACGGCAATGCTGGCGTTTCGGATTCAATTAATTGGATACGACTTGCTAAACCATTTTTGTCAAATGAGATAGAATTTTCTTTAGACTGAAAATCTAGGACACTGCTTAAAGTAAAAGGAATACCTGTCTTCACTTTAAGCTGGAATAAAGGATTTGGCAAGGGGCCATCGAACTTTGTCCATGCAAAATGAAGGTTATTTCCTTCTATAGAGATGTTGTTATTTAAGTCTTTATGAAAATTTACATCAATGAGGTCGACATTCGAAAGCTGTAAGCCAAATTGTAAGGCTTCTATTTCTGAGGTACCGTATCCCGTAATATCTACAGAGGTAATCTGATTAGATGGCAGGATTGTGTTTTCATAACTTAATGTATAAGAAGGCGTAGATCTTTCTGTAATGTCTTCAGAATCGAATTCAAATGAAGTGCCATCTACATCCCCCATCTTGATGATAATAAAGTTGACATCAAGTTGAGAATCGCTTATGTCTTGGCAAATGTGTGAAGATGGAATCTCTTGTGCAAGGGGGTTGTCTGGATCCTCAAATTGCTGGTCCGCTTTTATGAATCTGTGAGACGGACTTTTACTAAAACTATCCGTGCTAAATAATAAAAGACTTCTAATTTCTAATAGATCTTGGATATCCACTTTTCCATTCAAATTTACATCTGCAGCAATGTGTTGGTAAGGATTTGTAAATTTCTGAACTTGTAGAATATGTTTTTGAATCAATACTAAATCAAAAGTAGTGACACCCAAAAATGGGTTTACGTCATGCACTGGAGTTACTTGACAAGTGCTTCCAAGCGGCAATGATTCGAATAGGTATAAACCGAATTTATCAGTTTTTGTGTCAAAGCTATTGTTGTTTTGAAGAATAACATTTATGTCACTCATGTTTACTCCCTGAGGGCTAAATATTTTTCCTGCGATGGCTGCTTCATCAGGCCTGCCACCACCACAATGCACATCTGGATCTATGATGTTAATGAGATTCCTACATATTATGCTTACACTATCAGCACGTGAAATTAACTGAATTGCATATTGATTTATACCAAGGTCGTCGCAGTTGAATAATAAATTATCTCCTATGATTTGAGTGGTGTCATTAGGATTTACAAATCGTACAATGAAGTCATCTAAATTATTAATGGCAAGGTCATCTATTATAGTAGGTGGCAATACAGATAGTAACCCGTTTTCACCAATCTCTAAACTTACATTTCTGCAAATTTCTGAAGGAGAAATTTCAAAAACAGATATGAATAGTTCACTAGAAATGCTATTGCCACAAATATCTGTTGCGCTGAAAATGATGGTGTGCTCGCCCAATGGATATACTCCACTTGCATTATTGCTTTCAAAGAACTGATTTGGAGCAGAAGGCTGATCTCCATCACTGAATAAGTCCACTACAAAATTGACGCTAATACTATCTGAGCAATTGTCTAGTGGTATTGCATCAATCACGTCTACTTGTGTCATATTTTCACCAGTAAAAATGGTCACTACTTGGTTTGCAGGAAAATTGGAGAAAAATGGTGGCTGGTCATCGATTACGCTTAAGTTTTGCGTAACAGAATTCGCATTTCCACAGTCATCTAATACTTCAAAAATCCTAGTGATTGTAAGGTTGCAAGCATCACCAATACTGTCTCTTGTCTCTATAATTTCAATATCAGAATCGCAATTGTCTAAAACTGTAAAGTTTAAGATAGGCATCTCTTGATCACAGGCTATTACTAGATTCGGAACAAAATTATCAGCCTCCAAAGTGGGAGGACTGTTGTCTTCGATGGTAATAATAATAGTGTCCAAAACAGTATTGCCGCAGTCGTCGGAGAAAGAGAAGATTTGGGTAAGAGTTGACTCGTTAGGGCAGTCGCCTTGTACACTTTCCCTGATAATAAGCGTATCTAGATTGTTGTCGCAATTATCAATCACTCCTAAGTCAAAAACAGGGATTGGAAACTCGCAAGATATGGTAAAATCTTCTGTTTGGCCCCTAATGATGGGCGCCTCATTATCTTCTACACTAATAGTTTGTGTTTCTGATTTAGCATTTCCGCATCGATCAGTTACGGTGTAGGTTCTTCGGATAATTTCTTCATTCATGCAATCTCCTGGAATGGTGTCGCTTTGTAAGGTAATTACAGGAGCTTCATCGCAACTGTCTGCGAATTCTGGAAAAACAATTGTAGCTACTTCATCGCAACTAATTGTTTGATTTGCAGGAAAAGTAACAAAGCTTGGAGCATCTATGTCAATAAACCTAATGGTTTGTATAAAAGAACTTGAGTTGCCGCAGTCATCTGTAGCGATATATGTTCCTATCACATTCCTTATAGATGGGCAGTCTCCAATTTCTTCAACAGAACTAAACTCTACTTGTAAATCCCTATCGCAAATATCAGTGACGATGGGCGCAATAAATTCAGGAAATGAGTCAGCACAATTCACTGTTATTTCTGTAGGTGCCCCACTAAATACTGGGAGATTGGTGTCGTTCAGTAACGTGATTATTACATTTTGGCTGACCCCTTCATCAGTGCATAGATTGAGTACTTCCCATGTTCGTTCGATTACTTGAATACAATCACCATTTTCAATGAAGGTGTCTTCAAAGTTGAATGCAAATTGGCCACAATTGTCTTCAACTGTAGGGATTGCCGTATCTTCATTGGCTGTTTGGCATACTAAAGTGATGTCTTGAGAAAATGTAATGACGGGTTCAATGTCGTCTATTAGTGTTATAGTTTGAATACAGCTTGCAGTATTTCCAGAATTATCTGAAACAAAAAATGTTCTAATAATCTCACCTGTATTACATTCATTTAGAAAGGACTCATCCGTAAAGTTGATTTCAACAGAGCAATTGTCTACGGCTTCAGGTTCTCCTGTCAAACTTATATCGTTAGGGTCCTCATCACATTTTAATGTGATATCCGCAGCACAGTTTTCAATCATAGGAGGTGCTTTGTCAAAGACACTGACCTCTACTGTACAATGATTTTGTAAACCAACATGATCGGTTACCTGCAGCTCTACCATTAAAGTATTTCCAACTTGCTCGCAGGAAAGAGAAATACATTCACTAAAAATGGTATCGCCTACTAATCTAATTTCGCGATTGACCAATTCGCAGTTGTCAAAACTACCGCTATCAAGATCATCAGCACAAATCATAGAGCTCTGACTTTCTCCAATACCAACCGTAGTAGCGAGGTCACAAATTGCTACTGGTATGACATCATCTATTATGATCACGGGTACTATGCATTGTGACGTATTTCCACAGTCGTCTGTGGCCGTAAATGTCACCGTAAATTCTCCAACTGGGATATTGTTAAATGGACCAAAGCCATTCCCGGATTCCCAACTTGCATTTACTATTGCCACTTCTCCGCAGTCATCTACCGCCTCTATATTAGAAAAACGCACAGTAGCATCGCAGGTAGATTCATTCGCACCAAAAATGAAATTTTCAGGGCAAATTATTTCAGGTCCAGTTGTATCTGCTACGGTGATAATTTGAGTATGCGTTATTTGTTGATTTGTACACCAGTCTACGATAGTCCATCTTCTGATAATCTTAAAAGATCCGGAGCAAATCGGACTTGTAGTGTCTTCAAAATTGATAGCGAAATTGCAAGAACTACCACTTGGTAAATTGGCTATCTCTGGAGCACCAGCGTTGTTAGGCGTCGTATCGTCATCAGCACAATTAATAGTGATGTCTTGTGGCAATACCAGGCCTATCAAATTGGGTCGAATGATATTTATTTGTTGCGTACAAGTGCTACTATTTCCTTGATTATCGGTTGCTGTCCATTGCCTATCTATTCTGCCAAGAAAATCGGGATTGGTACATTCAAAATCTACATACGTATCAAAGGAAACTAGACTTGGACGCTCATCACAATTGTCTGTTACTTCCGGTGCGCCAAGATTTGAAACTGCGCTATCTTCGCTGCAGGAAATATCTAGGTTTAAGCAGTTTATTGTTGGAGCTGATTTGTCTTCTATTAAAAGTGTTCCTCCACATGACAGTCCCGTAGGAATGTGCGTCAAAGTATAATCTAATAATTGGCCCGAATAGACACAACTTATCTGATTCCCTATGGGTAGATTGTCTTG
The DNA here is from genome assembly GCA_964481325.1 of uncultured Saprospiraceae bacterium. GTDB lineage: Bacteria > Bacteroidota > Bacteroidia > Chitinophagales > Saprospiraceae > JALZVN01. Next base: position 9,996 of record CAYZUW010000027.1, on the reverse strand, counting down.
ACTAATATTGACTTCGTAATCATCAAAGCAAGAAGGGGGAATATTCTCAGATACCAAAAATACTTCAATAGTGATTATTCCTTCAGGGATGCTCAGATTTACTTGATCATTACAAACTAGAACTGGATCGGCACATACCTGTGCATTAAGACTATTCGCGAAGGAGGCATTTATCCCTATGCATAAGATAAGGAGAGCAATCATTGTGGCATACCGATACCATCTTACTTGGAGACTATAGGTAGTCCCAGAACATAAGTGTTTCATAGAATCATTTTTGCTTTAAAACCACAAGCGGTTTATGTGCAGAAAAAGAAATTCTTAATCTGTTTTTAATATCGGTATATGGAATATGCTACTTACGATTGACTTGCAAATAGCTTCGGGCAGATAAAAAGTTAGCCTTCAAAGATTAGTAAACGAAGATTGGTTGATGTGGTTACAAGGAACTCTAGAATTGTAACTAAAATTTTTCGGAGTAGACTCTTCTAGGTATTCTATCCTATATTATATGAATGAGCTTACAAAGTAAGAACATTGTCAGACCTAACTTTGCTTCTATATTTATTAGACTTTACCAGTGTGTTTATAATGTTAATAAGAAAAGAAAAATGATGTACTTATAAGGAAATGATATATTGCCTTACGGAAATTAGTTTGGGACAGTTTAGCGAATGTGATTGGGCTGCCAAGAGATGCCTTAGCATAAGTGTGCAATTTCAACCTGCCTGCTGATATGCAGATGTAGATAGTGAGTAAAAGGAATAGTAGAAATGCTCCAAACCATAATCTTTTGAGTATAATTCATATTTTAGCGTATAATTCAGGAATTATTAATTAAAATCATTCCTTAAATCTTGAAAATTCAAATCTGGTATATATGTATCTTACGCTTATAACCATTGTCATTTCCTTATTTATAGCCATGCTATTTTTAAATATATATTTTAGAATTAATGTGTTTAAACAATACAAATATTTGACACAAAATGACATTGATTTTGGGCCAAAGCATATATTTGATGATCAAAAAATGAAAAAAGAGATTTTACCTAGGTACCCTGGGCATGAAGCGCAAATCATGTCATTTACTAGTAATCTTAAAAAATCGATAAAAATGGCAACCGTTTTGGTAGCTTTAATTACTCTTTTTGGAGCAATTTTGATGTATTATAGGCACGAAACGTAGATTTTTGTAGCCTAATGCACAAACTTCATTTTTGATGGCATTATTTATAGCGAATAGAACGTTTATATGAAAACAATTAACCTAATGACACGATTTTTATACTTTTTTATAGCATTTGGCCTATTTTCCTGTGATATCATCAACCCTGAGGAAGATATTCCGGCATTCATAGAAATAGAATCTATCAGCTTTAATGCGATCCCAAACTCAGGGAGCAATTTGCATGATGTTAAGGAAGGCTGGATATTTGTAGATAATGTATTGATTGGGGCATTCAGTCCTGGCAAGCCGTTTCCTGTGTTGGCAGAAGGAACTGTAGAGCTTGTTGTGGAAGCAGGTATTCATGAGGATGGGATCAGTGTAGCCACCAGGATTTACCCATACATGGAGAGATATATTACCACCATAGATCTTGTGCCAGGTCAGGTGACTAAGGTTAACCCAGTATTTCAATACAGAGACAACATCACTTTTTTTCTGATTGAAGAGTTTGAAAATTCTACCTTTTTTACAGATGATAGAGACGGCAATGAGGAGACTTCTGTTGCCTTTGAAGAAATTGGGGCTTTTGAAGGTTTATCTGGGAGGATCGAACTGACACAAGAAAATCCACAAGTTGATGTGGCAACAAATATGGCTTTTACGCTACCTACCTCTAGTTCTGCTGATACCTACCTAGAGATTAATTTCAAAACCGAAGCACCCATTGCCATTGGTGTAATAGCTTCTGATGGATTTGGTCAAACCACTCGGTTATATGGAAATGGATTGAACACCACTCCAGAATGGACGAAAGTGTATATCAACCTACAAGAATCGATTGCCGGTAATCCAGCACCTTTTTATCAAGTGGGTTTTGGCGCTGAACTGCCTTTTGGCTTGTCTGAAGCAACTATAATGATAGATAACATCAAGCTCCTTCATTTTAATAGATAGTTTTGCATTAATTAATTTTTTTGTTACGACCACACTCTTAATGCACAAAAGAAAGATAGATTTATTTATCTATATGTTTTTTGATTTTGTCATGGCTATGCTTGCATGGACATGGTTTTTCAAATATAGAAAGTCTGTCGAAGGGTACAATGTTTGGTCTGAAGTCTTGTTTGACACTAATTTTATCGTGGGTGTTTTTGCTATCCCTATAGGTTGGCATATTCTGTACACCATCTTTGACGATTATCGAGATATATATCGACTTTCTCGATTGAATGTTTTTACCAAAACATTTTTCCTCACTTTAGGAGGGGTAGTGGTATTGTTTTTTACCTTATTGATAGATGATGTGATTCCATCGCCCAAGTTCTATTTGCATTCCTTTGTTTGTTTATTTGTGCTGCACTTTTTATTGACGATTTTTTCACGAATGATTTTGTTAACATTAGCAAGCAGGCGTTTGAAGTCGGGGAGGGTTACTTATAATACATTGATTATAGGAGGTAATAAAAATGCACTAGAGCTATACAATGAAATTCAAGGCTTCGAAAAAGGATTAGGAAACAATTTTTTAGGATTTGTGGATACCAATGGAAATAGTACCAAAGAGCTTGCAACTGCTTTACCGGCTCTAGGAAAGTTAGCAGATCTGAAACTCCTAATCGAAAAACATAAAATCGAAGAGGTGATTATAGCCTTAGAAAAATCTGAACATGTCAAGACTAAGAATATACTAAACAAACTTTATGGTTATGGTGAGGATATATTGGTAAAAGTGATACCTGACATGTATGATATACTACTGGGGACGGTTCGTATGAATCATGTATTTGGTGCAGTTCTACTGGAAGTTAGACAAGAATTGATGCCTCGCTGGCAACGATTATTGAAGCGCTTTATAGATATTTTCACTTCTTGCATTTTACTTTTTATTTGCCTACCTCTCTATATTTTTGCTGCAATTAGGGTACGATTATCTTCTGCTGGTCCTATTATATTCAAGCAAGAACGGATAGGTCAACACAATCAACCTTTTTATATTTATAAGTTTAGATCTATGTATATCGATGCGGAAAACCAGGGACCTCAATTGTCTAACTTAGGAGATAGTCGAGTTACCAAGTGGGGCCGTACTATGCGAAAATATCGGATAGATGAGATCCCTCAATTTTGGAATGTTATCAAGGGAGATATGTCTTTAGTAGGTCCTCGGCCAGAGCGTAAGCACTATATAGATATCATCTCCGCCAAGGCACCTCATTATGTCCATTTGTTAAAGGTTAAACCAGGTATTACATCTTGGGGTATGGTCAAATATGGATATGCTAGCAATGTGAAAGAAATGTTGCAACGGCTCAAGTTTGACCTTCTATACATTGAAAACATGTCTCTAGGATTAGATTTCAAAATCCTTTTTTATACCCTTTTAGTTTTGATACAAGGTAAAGGGAAGTAATATTTGGGGCCTACCCATAGACAAAAAGACCTTGCAATAAATTTTGCAAGGTCTTTTTTTGTCTATGGGTCGCTATGTTTCGTAGCTCGCTATTCGCTCGGTCCAACGGACTCCCGATAAAAATCGGGACTACTGCACAGCGCTAGTCCTTTTTATTTAGAACTTATATGTGATACCAAATCTAGCAACAATTGGAATATTTGAAGAATCAAATTCTTCAGCAAAATCCCATAAAACTGTTGCAGAGAATCCCAATGCTCCATTATCAGCAGAGTATCCACCTCCGAGGTAATAATGAGCGCCTGCTTCTCGGAAAGTTCCTACTTCACCATTTGAATTAAAAGTATTATCTGGAATTTCTTCGCTCAATAATTCAACCTCAGCATGTATAAAATAAGTACCTAAAATTTTGTGCCTTGTGAATAACGCCCCTCCCCAATCAATAGTATTTAATGTCAAATCAGATCCTAGACCAACATCAATTTTAGTGATTCTATTCAAAAATGATAACCTTGGACCTGCTGAAAAATTATCCGTAAATTTATATCCAACCATTGGACTTATACCCCAGATGAAATCACTTTGCCCTTGTCCTCCAAAGAAATCAATCGTGACATCAGCGCCATACCACAATCTATCCGTAAAAGCTCTTCCGCTTTCATCAAAGTAGTCATTGTTCCTTTCAGTAGTGGTTTTTTTCTTTTTCTTTTTTCTTTTGGGAGAATATTGCGCATCCAAATCAACACTAAATGCAGTCATTAGAAAAGCAAATAAAAAACCAAAAATTAGTAATTTCTTCATCTTTCTTTTTTTGTCCTGAATTATATTCAAGGGGTGAAATACCATTTGATGTAATACTAGCTAAATTTTTTAATTTGAACCCACTATTTATCAAATGATTTACATCATAAATGTACTATTATTAACATTTTATACAAACTAAATGTTATCTTATGAGTGTTAGTATTTTGTTAAGCTGTGGGTATTTAGCTAGTCGAAAGATGGGCTAGACTCGGTTTCTTTACCATATCCTTTGCTTATTAGGTAGTCATACCAGGCTTTTGCTCGATTAATACTAGAATAACTAACAAAAGTTTGATAGTTGTTAAGTTTTCTTTGAAACCCAAGATCCTCATTAAATTCTTCTTCTAATACCTTAGTTATCCCATAGACATAATAGTCTCTATGCCCACCTCCTTTGCCTACAAATGGCTGAATGATATCATATTTTAAAATTTGAGATATCTTCCCAAAATCTAGTTTTCCTTCTTTATTTTTAAAGTCGATTCCAAATTCTTGTAGATAAGAAGAGTAGAATTCTTTAACTCCCATATTCTTATGCCTATTCAAAAAGGTTTGTAATTCTGCATTAGTCTCAATATCGAAGATAGGAATCCCAAAATCTTGATTCAAAAAACTAAGATCGAGCGTGCCCTTGTTGTTTATCAATCCATCGACATGATCAAGAATTACTCCTAAATCTTCAAATTTTGATTTGGCTAAAATTGTTTTCTGAAGGTCTGCTTTAAGCGCTAAGTCTGCGTCAAGTTCTATGCTGGCTACCAATTGATTTTCGATATCCTTACCGATAAATATTATTTGGATAATATTTATTTGAGTTGTTCGATCTTCTATCTCTCCTATAAATTCAGCCTCTTTAAGGTATCTGGAAAGAATGGATAAGATTTGATTCAATTGTTGCGAAATATAATCTGTTGTATAAATATAGTTTCTAAACCACTGGTATCTAAATAACCTATTGACAACATAAGCTTGATCTTCAAGACTAAAATCCTCAATAGCCTCTAGTGCAAAATCCAAATTGGCCTTTGGGTCATCACTGTTAAAAAACCTCATGATAGATCCTATCTCTCTATGATTGAAGGTTCGTTCCTTTAGAAATTTCAAATCATTTACAGTTAATTTTTCTTTTATTGCGAGCTTTCTGATATCTTTTGTTGGGCTTAGCTTTTTTATGAAACTAAGCGTTTGCTCTTTTTCTGTAGTTAATGTTTCTTCAAAATCTAATAACTGATTGATCTGGCTATATTTGACTTCTGGAGCATCAATCATACTATTTATAAGTTCATCTTTGGCAGCAATCGCTTTCTCGAAATCAGATTTTTCATTTGGATCTACATTGAAAACCTGATTTTCTATATACTCCATGACTAAAGACATTGAAGTATGTGCTTGAATATATTTTAGCGATTCGATGAGTTGCTTGTCATTTAGGTCTATTATTCTATGATATGCTTTTGCCATACCAGAGCCATCCAACTCATTAAATAAAGATGCTTTATATATAAAGTGAGTCAACCATTGCCTATCACTTTTCATTTTATTCCAAAATGAAGCATACAGATTTTCGACTATTCTCCCTATAGAAAATGAGTTGGCTCGATTTGCGACATGCAAAATACCCCAATATTCAAGGGCAGGTATATCTTTGACTTGAGCTATAGCTAGTATTTTATTTTCTAAGTTAAATCGTTCCTTTTCACTAGTAACGTATTCTACCTTATTAAGCAATTTTTGAATTGGTGTACTAAGTTTGTATGGAATTTCGAATTCCTTGTAGTAAGTCACTAATTTCGTAGTTGTCTCTAGATAGTTGTGTTTTAAAGAAGGTATCTTAGGGTTAGTTTTCTTCATTACCTTCTTATACTTATTGATAAGCTTTTCCAATTCGTAAGGATTTGCTTCTGTTAATGAAGCATATGCTTGAATAGCTATGGTGTCATTTACAGAGTTTAGTCTCCTTATCAATCTTTCGAGATTTTTTGTTTGTGCTTGCTTTTGTTCCTCACTTACAAATCTCCATTCTGAATCTGCCCAAGCATAGTCTTTGTAATGTTGTGCCCAATAAATAAGTAAATCTTTTGATAGTTCACTTCCATCTTCGTTTCTTATTTTAACTAAAGTGAGATTCTGAATCAATTTTATTAAATCTTGTTTAATTTTCTCGTTTTTGTTTGTGTAGTTATAGGCTGCCAAGTAAAATAATAATTTGGGATCTTTAGTATCCAGTAGATTGGCAATAAGAATGCGTACATCGTCTTTGGCGGTCGTTTTTGTACATAGAGTGGTTCCGTAAAAATCAACTTCATTGTAATAATACTTATCAGAAACCTTATACCTTTTTTCGATATATCTTTGAATGCTGTCCTTTAGCACAACGTTCTGGCTAATAAATTTACTATACCTAGATTTTATTTCGTCGACATGTTGCTTCGTGTCGTTTGACTCAAAAACCATATTATTTAGTTGATTGAGAAGCTCTACATTGATGTCCTTTAATTGCATAATATTTTGCAAGCTTGATTTCAATTCACTATTTGGGACTATATATTGAATCGCATTATGGTCGAGGAGACCTTGTTGAATGCTAGGATCCTCAATGTCTAGGCATGTCAAAATTTTATTTATAGGCACTCCCTTTTGCAGTTGTAGGTATTTTAGGGCTATCAAGTTCTTTTTCTGCTTTGATGGATTCTTCTCATGCTGAATATCTAAACACAATTTTGAAAATGCATCCATTGGGCTGATGGTATTAAAGGACTCACTTCTAATATTTCTTTCTATTTCTTCTAATGGCACGGTGTAGTACATCTGCAAGATATGAGAGTACTTAATTTGATTTTTGTGGGAATAGTAAAAATCGTAAAAATCTGCCTTTGAAGTGTTCTTATTGACAGAGATTTGAGACGACGGAAATATCGTCTTGTGGGTTAAAATTTCTAAAGCATGCTGACGTGTATTTTCGTCATCTAGAAAACTGGCAATATCTCTAAGGTATCTGCTGTTTCCTGTCTTTAATTGCCATTCGAGTTGGTACAAAGCTTTATTGTCCAAACTTTGTGCTGCAAAGTTGGTTTGTGAATAGAAATCCCCTAGGAAACCTATACAAACGAGAAGGGTCAATAAAATTTTATGCATTAGTCGCAAACTTCAAAAAGGATATGAATATTTTTAGTATCCTCTTCTTATGGTAGATAATGCAATAATTAAACCGATTTGATATAGTTTTCTACAAAAAAAGAAAAAAAATGGAGGGTTTTAAAACTGACGATTATTTCGGATAAATGCTGATGGATCAAGATATCCTTCCCAGTCTTGAGAGTACCCTGGGCCCATACTCATGTCTAAAAAATCGCGCATTTCAAAGTGCAAATGTGCAGTATACGTACCATGAGCAGTACCTATTGTTCCGACTTGATCGCCTTTAAGCAATAATTGACCCTCGGATACGTCTATTTTATCCAGGTGCGCATATACTGTTTCTAAATAATCAAACTCACTATGACCGTCTAATTTATGAACTACTCTCACCACATTTCCCCAACCACAACAAATATCCTCCGAGACAGTCACAACGCCATTTCCAGAGACATATACAGGATCTCCTAAATCCGTATTTCCGCCTCCTCTACCATTCCAGTCTTCTCCTAGATGGTTCTTATTGCCAAATCTAGAGGCTAAGTAATAGTTTTCTGCATTTGGCTTTCCAACCGGAAAATCAAAACTATTCGTGAGATAAACTGGATTGAAATAGAAAATGCTATCATATTTATAATAAGCATATGTGTCTTCGGAAACTGGAACAGCTTTACTTAATTCGCTCTTTTTAGTGAAGCTAATAAATAGGATTGTGCTGAAAATGGCTATCCCTAGGATATGTTTCAATATTGATCGCATGCTATTCTTAATACCTTTAATCTATTAATTTGGTGTAAAAATAAGTACTCTGACACTAAAATGCACTATTGCCAAAGAATAGTAATAAATAAAGAACCCTTAAATTCTTTTTATTATCTTTGGATAGAGCATGATTTTCTTGATGGAGTATAGAAATATAGCTTCACATAATAGTATTTCATAATACGTAAATGATTTTGACAACAATCACATAATCCTCCGAAATTTGACAAATAAATTCCAATATTGTCTTTTCAAGAACGCATTGTTTTGGTTATTTTTTGTAAGCGCAGGGTCGCTATACAGTCAGGATTGTGGTTGCATTGACTGCCCAGTAGCCATATTAGATCAAGCTATAAGTACTGCCACATTCCGAGTTAACGGAGCAGCAAATAATTCTCTAACCAGCAATTCTATACAATTTGTTCAATTAAAATTTAACCATTCCTTTCCATCTGAATTGGAAATGAGATTAATCTCCCCAGCAGGGCAAGCAGTTACTTTGATAGGTCCACAAGGAACAGCAGCCTCAGCTGTTTTTTTTGGTGGCTTTGATGTGTCATTTATTACGGACATAGCTAATACAAATCCGGATCCAGGGATGAATAGTATTTGGAATAATGCTGACCTTTCAGGGATACAAAATTATGTAGGTGCATATTTACCTTTCTCAGGAAGTTTGTTCAACTTCAACACCGGTACTGTTAACGGAGATTGGTTATTGGAGATAACAGATCCACTATTGTTTGATTTTGGTATTCTAGAAGAGTTCGAAATTGTCTTTTCTGATCAAGAAGGTATCGAATGTTGCGAAGCAGATGGGGGAGAACTAATAGAGACTGCAATAGAAGCTTGCCAAGGGGATGAGCAGTTATTATTAAACGTAAACCCAATTCATGTTAATGGGGCACCTAATAGTAATATTTATGGCTACACCTATATCATCACAGAGAATGATGTGATTACAGCAATTTCGGCAAACCCGGATCTCAGAAATTTTGCTCCAGGAACATATAAGATTTATGGATTTTCTTTCGATCTTCTTGATGAAAGTCAAATTCCTAGCCCAAATGGTTCGTTGACCATCACTGATTTTGCTTCAAATATTGGAGGAAATAATCCAATAATTTGTGGAGACATAAGTAGTTCGTCTTTAGAAGTAACAATTATAGATAATGCATTAGAAACCTTTATCTCTGATACAATTTGCATAGGAGAGAGTGTCTTTTTTGGTGGCGAAGATATCTTTGAAGCAGGAATCTATCGAGATACTTTTGATATGCTTTCTAGTTGTGATAGTATTGTGCAATTAGATCTTGTTGTGGGCTTAGCAGACACTATCGAAATCTTTGAAAGTACCTGTACCATAAGTTTGAGTGGAATTGATTCTATGTTTCTTATTAATGACTTAGGCTGTGATTCGCTTGTTATTGTTAACACCACTTTACTTCCGTCAGATACTGTTTTTCTGAACACAGAAACTTGTTCCTTGGCTCAAGATTTGCAAGTCGACACACTCACTATAGCAACTCCTGAATGCGACTCTATTATAATAACTACTTTCTTTTATGAATCACCTGATACAATTTACTCTTTAAATAAAACTTGCTTTCCAGAAGATGTTGGAATGGATACGAGCTTTATAAATCAAGGAACACTTTGTGATGATTTGGAAATTACAGAAACTATCCTCTATCTTATTGATACTACATTCATT
>CAYZUW010000026.1:0-20911 GCA_964481325.1 uncultured Saprospiraceae bacterium | reverse complement strand
TGCAGGACCAACTAAACCTTTTCCTACACTGGATTAAAGCCTTTACTTAACTGTAATTAAGTATTATTTAACGTAAATAGACTGTTAATTAATGAATTTGCACGTTTCTTGGCAAGAACTTGGATACTTTTTATCTTTGAAGACCTATTTTTGCCCTCGGCTAAAACAATCTTCAAAAGCTATAATCACAATGGTAAAAATCTTACTATCTAAAGCTGCTTTTGTCAGTCTTGTTATTTTATTCTTTAGCTGTCCTCTTTGGGCGCAGGCACCAGATGTTACCCACACTAATAATGCTAAACAATCTCTATTAATCGCCCAAGATTTTTTATCTAGTGGAGACAGCAGGAAGGCTATCAAGCAGCTCAAGCATACTATAAAGATAAAGGAAGACTTTGCCATAGCGCATCGCCTGCTAGGTAAGGCCTATTATGACACGGATCAGTTTGCTTTGGCTGCAGAGGCCTTAGAACGCTCTTTTGAATTGGATAGAAAATTATCGAGAGCGGCTTTCTTTGAAATCGGTGACTCCTATCTGAGGATGTTTGATGTAGACAAAGCAGAATACTATTTGGGTATCTACGAAGAAATGAAAGGTAAGCGCTACGCCAATGCGCAAAAAGAAAGTGGCCTTGAAAAATCATACGACACGTATTACAAATCCAAGTTGAGGAATATAGAATACATTGAGCAGCTAGATACTACTTTGAAGTCAACCAAGGTCTATCCGCTCACTTCAGTAAATTCAAAGGACAACGAATACTTGCCTAGCTTGAGCAATGACGGGAGATATCTTTTGTTTACTCGAAAAATCAATGAGGAGCAAGAGGATATATTATTGACAGAGAGAACAGAAACTGGATGGGGTGCGGAAAACAAGAGTAGCATCACTATCAATACCCTTCAAAATGAAGGCATGGCTAAGTTTGAACCGCATAATAGAAGAGTATATTATGCCGGATGTCAAAGGTCAGAAAGTAACTTAGATTGTGATATCTATGTAAGTGAATTTGAAGATGGAAAGCTTAAGACAGAAGTAGAACCAGATGGAGATTTGAATTCTGGGTCTTGGGATTCTCAACCTTCGATTACCTGTGATGGCAAAACCTTATATTTTGCCAGTACTAGAGAAGGTGGATTAGGAGGATCAGATATCTGGTATAGTACAAAAAATACTAAAGGTGAATGGAGTCAACCGATCAACGCAGGTGTCAATATCAATACAGAAGGAGATGAAGAAGCTCCCTTTATAGCGAAAGATGGTACACACTTATATTTTACATCTAACTTTCATCCTGGACAAGGAGAAGGAGATTTCTTTGTCAGTACATTAGAAAATGGACACTGGTCCGAGTCCGTCAATTTGGGCTATCCGATTAACTCCCCTGCTAAAGAGTTAGGTCTTTTTGTAACCGATGATACCAAGCATGTCTATTTTGCTTCTGCTAGAGAAGGAGGAGCAGGTGGTCTTGACTTGTACTTTGCAGAGATGCCTGAAATCAATAGACCTGAAAAAGTTTTCCCGGTAGTTTTAAAAGTGATCGATAAAACCACTCGAGAAAAGCTAACCAACCAAGAAGTTATAGTCGGCGCAGACAATAAGAAATCTACCTTTATAAGTGATGAGGAGGGATTGATATATATGTGCTTACAAGCCAATAAGGCCTACTCCTATCGGATTAGTAGAGAGGGATACAAATTTTATGTAGAGGCTCATTTTCTAGAAGAATATATATTGACCGCCGCACAAACACTTTACCTAGAGGTAGAACCAAAAGCAGACAAGCCTGAATATATAGGTGAAGATCGCCACACGAAGACTATCGTCCAAGTTTACTTTGACGTGGACTCCTCAGAAATACCCAACAGCGATATTGAAAAACTAGATCGGATAGCAAGAATTATCAATAAGTATGATGATTGGGATGTGCAAGTGACTGGCTTTGCGGACAATACTGGTAATGCGGAGTACAATAAAAAACTATCTCAAAAAAGAGCAGATGCCGTTATTCAATACTTATCTAATAAGACAAGTCAAGAAATAAAGCAAAAGATAAACGCTTTTGCTCGTGGCTCAGTTGATGGTGCAATGACTGAGGAGGAAAAAAGACAAAGTCGAAGAGTTGATGTTGTTCTCAATCGATAAATTTTTTTTCACCGCCAATACTTCATTTAAAATTTTGTGTCTTTTCTTTCTTTACTGATGGTCCATCAATCCTGCATACTGGCTCCATTTCAAAACGATAGATAGCCTATTTTTTTTTCGGATAGGGATAGGAGTAGTGTGCTCTTTTTTCTAGAGCACAGTCCGTGCGGCTGCTCGGTGAGCTGCAAAGGACCAAGCTACGTATAGCCCGCCACTCGCCTGGGATGGCATCGTGTGTGGATGGCAAGTGGATCCGCCAAAGTATTCTTATACTAAACATGATAGGCATATTCCTTAGTAAATTCTCCAACCTTCTGAAAATAAGTATTCTATCACATTATTGCCAACCCATTAAATAACATATTCTATTTGGAATGTTGCCCAAATGGGCTTATTTTTGGGGTACATGTTGATGACAAAAAAAGAACACTGTGGGAGAAAACACAAATAACACCAATTCCCCCTCCTCATACAAAATATCAAAACCGAAAGTCTTTTACGCAGTAGCCATTGTAGCGCTGTGCACTTTCATGGTGAGTAAGATAGGAGCGAATAGAAACCAGAGCGCCGCTTTGGTTAATACAGATATTGAAAATAGCATTGGTCACTTCCCAATTGTAGAACCGCAACATAAATATGGTTTTGTTTTAGACACCTTTGATGTCACAGAAGGTACCATCCAGGAAAATGAATTCTTAGCTGATATTTTATTAAAACATAAAGTAGATTATGTAGCTATAGACAAATTAGCGAAAGAGACTCGAGACATTTTTGATGTGAGAAGTCTTAGAGCCAATAGACCATACACCATTCTCAATAAGGACACAACCAATAGTGCAGACTATTTTATATTCGAGCCCAATGCGTATCACTACGTGGTGTATGATTTGAAAAACCCCTTAAATTCAGAAAAAGTAAAACGTAAGATTGACAAGGTTATCAAAGAAGCCTCTGGAGTCGTCAACGGATCCTTATGGTTGACCATGAAGGAAAATGGGTTGAGCTTTGAATTGACTACCAAAATGGAGGACGCCTTGGCTTGGTCTGTTGATTTTTACCATATCCAAAAAGGAGATAAATTTAAAGCCGTATATGAACAAGATTTTATTGATGGCGAGTTCGTAGGAATCGGTAAATTATTCGGGGCCTACTATAAAAACTCAGATCAGGAATATTATGCGGTAAACTATAACAGCGGTAAACATCATGGTTTCTTTGATCTAGAAGGCTTGCCAATGAAAAAGGCTTTTCTCAAAGCACCCGTAAAGTATAGTAGAATATCTTCAAGATTTAGTAAACGCAGATTTCATCCCGTGCTGAAGCGCTATAAGTCTCACCTCGGAACAGACTATGCCGCACCGAGAGGTACACCCATCATGGCGGTTGCGGATGGTGTAGTATCCAAAAGAGCGTACACAAAGAATAACGGGAACTATGTGAAAATTAAACATGACAACGTATACGCTACGCAATACCTACATATGTCCAAATTCAAAAAGGACGTAAAAGCTGGATCGTATGTAAAGCAAGGGGACGTCATTGGATACGTTGGAAAAACGGGTCTCGCTACAGGAAATCATGTATGCTACCGATTTTGGAAAAATGGTGTACAAGTAGATCCACGTAGACAAAATCTTCCTCCACCTGACCCTATGCCTAAAGAAGATCTTCCAGAATATTTCAAAGTGAAAGACAGCATTAAGCTCATTTTAGATCAAATTGAATTTAAAGATTTTACGCCATCAAAAGAGTTGTCTGCGGAAAATGCGGAAGAAGTTATCTTAACGGATAACGTGGAAGAAGAAAAACCGAATAGTTAATCTACTTAAACACTGGCGTCTGCTCTTCTGAGGGTGAAACCAAAAGTAGTGCCTATATCTATGGTGCTACGCACGTTGATGGTTTGCTTATGTGCTTCGATAATGTGTTTAACTATCGACAGTCCAAGTCCGGATCCTCCTATCTGTCTAGATCTATGTTGATCAGCTCTATAGAACCTTTCAAAAAGATGTGGCAGATGTTGTTTATCAATACCTACACCGTTGTCTGAAATCTCGATTAATATATTTTGGCCCATGACATAAAAACTTGCCTTTACCCTGCCATTCTCTCTATTGTATTTTACTGCATTTGTAATTAGATTAATCAGAACTCTTCTAATGGATTTTTTATCCGCATTCACTTTGAAGTTCTTACTTGCTGATTCATTGAATACAAATGATACATTATTGGATTGGGCTGAAAACTCTTCATCCTTAAAGACTTCCTCTACTAAATTTTTGATGTCAAAATCTTCAAAGTTTAATTCTAGTTGGCCAGATTCTAATTTGGATATTTCGTTGAGGTCATCTACGATAATTTTAAGTCGGTCTGTATTTTTGGCAGCTCTTTGTAGATAATCGATATTGATTTTGTCATCATAGATTCCCCCTTCAATCAAAGTATGCACGTAGCCCTGAATATTGAAGATGGGTGTTTTTAACTCATGGGATATATTGCCTAAAAACTCTCTACGGTAATTTTCCATAGACTTGAGACTTTTGATTTCTCGGTCTTGATCGGTCACAAAGGCATTCACATCTTTCTCTACCTGATCCATGGCATTGTTACTGGCAATGTAGGAATCTTTTTCGCCTTCCAACTTAGCCGTATGGATATTTTTGTAAATGAGTTTAATTCTTTCGTGTACAAATATTTTAACTGCAAATAGGATTATAGTAAAGCTAAAAGCAAAACAGCTCAAACCAAGCAGAATATATAGGAGTGTTGTATTCTCTTGAAGTGGGACGATGGTACTGAGCGTGTACAATACAAGAAAAACAATGCTTATACTCATACTCGAATACAAAGCAATTTGACGAAGCGTTGGGTTTTTAAACATCAATAATTCAATTTATATCCGATACCTTTCACTGTTTTTATAGTATCGTTTCCTATTTTTTCTCTTATTTTTCTAATGTGAACATCTATCGTTCTATTTCCTACAATGACATCATGACCCCATATACTAGAAAATATTTCGTGCCTGGTGAAGACCTTACCGGGTTGTTTTGCCAATAGATTCAATAGCTCAAATTCTTTTTTTACCATTTCGATGAGCACGCCATTTTTCTTGACGGTATATTTCTCCACATCAATCTCTAGGTCACCTAGTGTGATAATATTTTGGTTTCCCTCTGTCCCTGAAGATTGCGCCCTCCTTCTTAGTAGCGCCTTGATGCGACTCATCAAGAGTTTTGGTAGGATTGGTTTTGTAATATAATCATCTCCCCCATAATCTAAGGCTGCTATTTGAGAATACTCCTCGCTTCGCGCCGTCAAAAATGCAATGATAGTATTGTCAAATTTTTGATCTGCTCTCAAGCGTCGACAGACCTCTACGCCGTCCATTTTAGGCATCATTATATCCAATAAGATAAGATCTGGTTGCTCTTCTTCTGCCACCTCTAGTGCTTCCATACCATCATTAGCTATACATACTTGATAACCAGCATTGCTTATATTGTAGCGGATAAACTCGATTATATCTGGATCATCATCTACGACCAAAATTTTCATCATCGAAGGACTTACATTATCTATCATTTCTTGATTCTGTTTTCTGGCTAAAAGATAGCGTTTTACGCTATATTTTAAGCATGTTCATTGTTAAGCCTATGTGAAATGATGAATTTACTCAAAAAGTTTAGGGCAATTGCATGATATACTGTGCCAACACAAGGTTCAAAGACACGTAATTCATTTGTTAAACACTATTGGTGAATAGCTGAAAGTTAACGTAAAATAATTGAAAGATTCATTTAGTTACAAAATACGAATCGTTTACTATTTAAGAATGGAATTTTTGATAGACGGTTTAGTATTTGCACCTTAGTAAGTATATTATTATTCTCTTATTAGTAAAAGTAAGGTTTCCAAACCATTATCCCTCAGATTGGTTGTGGAACCTTATTTTTTTTTGAACTTCTCCTTATAAGATCTTTCCTCTATAGAATCTAATTCTATCAATACTTTTTCGTAAATCTTTTCGAGCAATTTTGGGTCTTTTTCTAACATTTCCAAAGTAGATACAAAGTCCTTTTCAGAGATGTCATGTTTTTTATAAACTTGATCATAATGGGCTTTTGCAATACTATCCTTAAGCGAATTCTTTTGATTTTGCAGAGCGCCTTCTATTATGTGGACATCACTCAATATTTTCACCAAAGATTCTTCTTGAATAGGCAGGATGGATGGAGAGGGATCGCATGAGCAGAGAAGTAAAAAAGTGAATACTATTGCACATTGATAAAACTTGCTAAAACTATACATACAATTTTGGATAAATAAATTGAACTCTTTTGGTATTACTAGGATGTAGATCTACCCAATGGTCTACGTTTGCCTCTAGCATTACGACGCCACATGTAGGAACATTATCTATCACATCCCCTTTAAAGGAGTTAGCAAGGAAAGTCATGGTTGGATTGTGTGCAAAGATTAAGACAGATTTAAACTTATCATCGAGCATAGAAAGAACCTCCATCACATCTCTCTCAGAAGAATGGTAAAGTTTTTCTTTAGATATCAGCTGTGATTCGGAAAGGTTCATTTCTTTTCTAAACATCTTAGCCGTGGTAAAGGCTCGATTAGCTGTACTAGAAACTAAAAGATCAGGAATGCCAAACAGGGTGGCCACTTTTTGGGCCATTATAGGCGCATCTCTATTGCCTCTAGCATTTAATGGCCTATCATGATCACTTAGGGTCGGGTTATCCCAACTTGATTTTGCATGTCTAACGAGTCCAATTTTTAGCATTCCGATTTTATTTAAACTATTGGAGGGCTTTTTAGTTAAAATACTCCCAATTTAATACTTGAGTCCGCTCCGAAAACACATACTAAAATGCATGATTATCGAAGCTATTTAAGTAAATAAGCTTAACACACGCTAAACTAAAGAAATTTATTCCTTTTTAGCATTCCTCCCCTTTCTTTTATTTTACTAATAATTAACGTATTATTAGGGTTAAATGAGCTTTGGTTTAGCATATATAGAATTAAACATTAATAGCGATGTCTACAACATAGCCGAATCATATCTTGAGAGAGGGTGTTTAGTCAGCTATTCCAAAACTGGAGCTAATCTATATATTGGCAGTGTTAAAACAGATAAGCAAAACCATGATGTAGAAATAAATATCAAAGCAGGCGATATCACTAACCTAAGTTGTGATTGCGAGAATTACACCATGGATGCTCCATGTGCCCATTTGGCTACGCTTTTAATTCAACTCAGACGGGATACGCTCCAGGAAATAAAGCCAAGTGTAAAGAAGGAACAATCTAAAGTCAAAATCTCCCACTTGGTAAATCGGGTTGATAAAGAAGAACTTAGCAATTTCATACTTCAGTACGCTAGAAAAAACAGAACTTTCGCCAATGAGCTGAAAGCTTTTCTTTCTCCAGTTATGTCCGAGTCTGTAGATAGCAACTACTACGCACAGCTCATACAATCCGCCATGAGGATGTCTCGTAAGAAAGACAATGCTATTAGTGCAAAAGGAGCTGCCCACGTCAAAATTATAATTGAAGAATTGTGGTTGCAAAGCGAAGATAAGATTGCCTCTAAAAAGTACACAGAAGCGACTGCTATCCTAAAAGCCTTAAGTACTCAAATACCTGTCGCCATAGATAAAGTGACCAAAAAAGAACCCTTTATCGATTTGTTCATTAGAGTTCTTCAAGCCTTTGCAAATATTCCCCAAACCTTGATGAGCCCTGAGTTAGGTGACAATATTTTTCACTTTTTAAATGAAGATCTACCTATGAATCCTATAATGGATAATAGATTAGACAAACCTTACTTTGAAACCTTACTGCAATTAGCCAATACTTCACAAAAAAAGTCAATTTTAAAGAATACCATACAAACCCTGAAAAGTCAATCTGACAAATGGGGCAAGAACACATACGTCAATTTACTTTTATTTGAACTAATGATAGCGCAAGAAGAGAGTGACAAGGCGCATTTTGACAAGATTGTTCAGGATCATATACGACATCCAGATATCCTTTTTCATGCACTAAAAGTGGCTGCCGAATCCAAAAAATGGCAGCAAGTCAAGGAATTTGCTTCTACGGGTCTAGAGCAAAATTTCGGCAAGAGTCTAAACATTGTACTCTATCAGTTTTTGTATCAAGTAGCCATTGAAACTAAAAACGACAAAGCAATCTCTGAATATGGTCAACTATTATATTTACAGACCTACGACAATCAGTATCTTGACCCACAGCTTGAAAAACTGAATAAAAAAGAACAAACCGCTTTTCTTAAAAATTTATTGTCACAAATAGAGAAAGCAGACTTTCACACTATGCGGAAAGAAGCCATAGCAGACATATACTTACGATTAGATAATATTGATTCGTTAATAGCTTACATCAAAAAAATTAAGTCTCTGGACCTCTTAAACAAGGTTATGCCCTTGTTGCTCAAGGACTATAGTGCCAAACTTAAATCGCTTTACACTTTCCTTATCTCTGATTACCTTTCCTATCATTTGGGGCCTGTCCCAGCACAAAAGGTCAAAAGTATATTGCTATCGCTTCGCAGAGCGGGGGCACACAATATTGTTCAACACATATCTGGTCATTTGATCAAAGAGTTTCCTGAGAGAGGAGCTCTACAGGAAGAATTAGAAATATTGTAGCTTTGCCCTATGAAGTATGAACTTTGGTGGATAGGCAAAACCAATGCAACTTATCTCAAAGAAGGAATAGAGGTGTACTCCAAGCGATTGACTAAGTATACCAACTTTGCCATCAAGGAAATCCCTGATGTAAAGAATGCCAAAAGTTTATCCCAAAAAGAATTAAAAATTAAAGAAGGAAAGGAGCTTTTAAAGAGACTTGAAGCCAAAGACTACGTCATACTATTAGACGAAAATGGAAAATCATATACTTCTGTGCAATTTGCCCAGTACATTGAGCAAATGCAATCCGCCAGTTATAACAAAATTATATTTATTATAGGTGGTGCTTTCGGCTTTTCAAGTGAGATATACCAAAGAGCTCAAGGGAAAATAGCCCTCTCGGATATGACTTTTTCGCATCAAATGGTGCGTATGATTTTCGCAGAACAATTTTATCGAGCATTTAGTATAATTAATAACGAACCGTATCATCATCAATAAAGAACAGCCATGTTAGATTTTTTTCAAAGCGCCCCAATTACTGCTGTAACTATTGCCATCACTTGTCTTATATCTTATCTGGCATTTCAGAATAGAGAGCTGCTAGACAGGCTCATTTTTCATCCCTATACCGTGCATAGAGAATCAAGCGAAAAAGTAAGATTTCTTACAAATGGATTTATCCATGCCGACTTTATGCATCTTGGGATCAATATGTTTGTGCTGTATATGTTTGGAGGTTTTGCGGAAAGAACCTTTAATCAGATTTTTGACCCCATGATGGGAAGAATACTTTACATCATTCTGTATTTTGGAGCCATTATCGTTGCCTGTATTCCTGCCTACATGAAACATAAACACAATTCTTATTATAGATCTTTAGGCGCATCAGGAGGTACTTCTGCTGTTATCCTTGCCTACTGTTTGTTTCTACCCTGGGAATACTTATATCTTATGGCCATACTGCCTATACCCGCTATCGTTTTCGCAATAGGTTATTTGTGGTACAGTTCGCACATGAGTAATAAAGCTTCGGATAATATTGCTCATGACGCGCACTTAGGGGGTGCTGTATTTGGTCTATTTTTTACTATGATTGTTATAGTGGCTTTTGCTCCACATATACTACCAAATTTACTGGAAGGATTGCTACAGGGTCCTGGTTGGCCTACTGGACTTAGGTATTAAAATATAAATATGTCTACAGACTTCAATAAAAATCCATGGAAGACACTCTCCTCTGAGGTGCGCTATGAAAATCCTTGGATACAAATTACACATCGTGATGTACTTAATCCTGCTGGAGGGCCAGGTATTTATGGGGTAGTTCACTTTAAAAATACAGCCATCGGTATTTTGCCATTGGATGTAGATTTGAATACCTGGATAGTCGGTCAATACAGATATACTCTAGAAGAGTACAGCTGGGAAATACCAGAGGGCGGAGGCATACTGGGTACAGATCCTCTTTTAGCGGCACAACGAGAATTAAAAGAAGAAACAGGCATTATCGCTTCCAAGTGGACTCAAATCTTGGAAATGAATACATCCAATAGCGTAACCGATGAATACGGCGTAGCTTATGTAGCACAAGGATTAAGCTTTGGGGAATCAGAACCAGAAGATACAGAAGAACTCATTGTCAAAAAGCTCCCTTTTTCAGAACTGTATCAGATGGCTATGGAAGGAAAGGTAAAAGACGCCTTGAGTATGCTTACTATTTTTAAAGCGAAGCTCTTGATGGATGCAGGGCAACTTTAAGCTTTCACTGGGTTTTCTTTGAACTTTAAAAACACCAGCATTCCCATCACCGAAAATACTAAGGCAGCCAATACACTGTACCGCACCCCTGTAGGATTATCTATACTCTTCCCTAATAATAAGAAAGAAGGAAAAATAAGATTAGCTAAAGAGATCCCCATTTTCATCATAAAATTTCTAGCGCCATAAAATATGGCCGCTTGCGATTGACCAGATTGTGCTTCTTCTTCATTGACTATATCTGCAATAATAACATTGGGTAAAACCCCAAATATAGCCAACGCATAAGCCGTCAATACGATGAGTCCCAAAAAGACTTGATTGATATCTATTCCTATGATAGGTAGAAAAAAGATACAAGCAAATATGAAGATAAACACTACAAAACCAGATATCATGAGTGGCTTCTTTCCTACTCTTTTATTTAAAAAGGAAATCAAAAAATAGAATGGGAAACTAAGTACAAAAGAGAGCTGTAAAAATTCACTTGCTTTTTCCTTTCCCATACCAAAGAGTAAAGTGACAAAATAAACCATTCCCAATTGAATAAAAGTTAAGGCTAACCAATACAGTAAATCTGAAATAACGAAAAATTTAAAATTGGTATGTGAAGAAACGCCGCTTAAGGCTTCATGTAGAGATGGCGCTTGGCTGTTTTGCAAGGCATATTTATTTTCATTCAAGAATAGAATCGGAACTAACATCAAGACCAAAGACAACATAGAAAATGCTCCTATCACTATCTGGAAAGCTGCTGTAGCCGAATAGGATTTTTCTAGCATTCCTTGAAAGAGATACACTTGTGAGCCTAGAATCAATCCAAAAGCAAAGGCTATAGAGATGAACATGCTGATTTTCAGTCGATCATCCCGATGATGCCCTAGTTCACTAATAAGTGCAGTATATGGAATCAGATAGCCTGTAAAGGACACATAGTAAATCACTATGGTTAAGACCAACCAGATTGAATTAAGTAATAAGGAATCGCTGATGGGTAAAAAGACTAGGAAAGAAAACAGAACAAATGGCAGCGCGCTCAAAGCCATTAGTTTCTTGCGTTTACCCATGGAAGCGCTTGATTTATCTGAATAGGAAGCAATCAATGGATCAGTAAACCCATCTAAAATCCGACCTCCAAATCCAATGATACCAATCAAGGTCAAACCAATCAATATAGAACCGCCTGGTATGAACTCTGGAAAGCTTGCCCCAGTGGCATCTTCTGGCGGCGCGTAAAAATACACCAAGACATTTCCTACTGCAAAACTAGCGAGTGCCCACCCAAATTGACCAAGAGCATATATAATTAACTGACCTAGAGGAGGGCGTGGCTTCATGTTTTATGCACCCTTAAAGTTAGCTGGTCTTTTTTCAACGAACGCACTAGCCCCTTCAACGAAATCATCAGTAGCAGCACACAGTCCAAATCCATCTACTTCGGTAGCAAAACCATCTTTATTTTTTTCAAAATAATCGTTCACTGTAGCGATCATTTGCGCTACTGCGTAAGGTCCTTTAGTGCTTATTTTACGCAATATTTCGATAGACTTATCTACTTCTTCTCCATGCGGCACGACATGATTCACAAGACCCAATTTATGGGCTTCGTCTGCCTTGATCATATCTCCTGTTAAAAGCAACTCCATCGCTTTACTTTTACCAATATATTGCACAAGTCTTTGCGACCCACCGTATCCTGTGATAATCCCTAAGTTCACCTCAGGCTGCCCAAATCGAGCTTTTTCAGAAGCAACACGCATGTGACAAGCCATAGCCAATTCATTTCCACCCCCAAGAGAGAATCCATTAATCGCCGCTATGACAGGTTTATTCAAATTTTCTATTTTAAAGAAAATGTCTTGTCCTCGTTTAGATAAGGCGGAGGCAGAACTTGCATCCAAACCACCAAATTCTTTGATATCCGCACCAGCTGCAAATGCCTTTTCCCCTGCACCTGTAATCACCACACCTGCTATCTCTTTATTATCTCTCACTGCCGTGAAGTAAGCATCCAATTCGTCAAACACAAATCTATTCAAAGCGTTCATTGCCCTTTCACGATCTATTCTAATGATGCCTATGTTACCATTTTGTTCAATAATTAAATTCTTATATTCCATATTTATATTATCATTTTTTTGATTAAGTACTAGCTGCTAGGTTCTAGCTACTAGCAATGCATTTATAATTTATACTTCATAATTAATAATTATTTCAAACCTACCAATGTAGTAAAGTTGCTCCCCAAGTAAATCCAGAACCAAAGGCGGCTAAACATACCAAGTCTCCTTCTTTCACTTTTCCTTCCTCCCATGCTTCGCAAAGCGCAATAGGCACAGAGGCGGCAGTAGTGTTGCCGTATTTATGTATATTATTATGTACTTGATCGTCTCGCAAGCCCAACTTCTTTTGCACAAATTGGCTGATACGCAAGTTGGCTTGATGAGGAATCAACATATTGATATCAGACGGTTGTTTTCTTGCTTCTGTCAATGCCTCCATGATGACTTCTGGAAATTTTTGAACCGCCATTTTGAAAACAAACTTCCCTTCCATGTACGGGAAAGTCTGCCCCTTCTCTAGCATCGTCGGCGTGACGAATACGTCTCCATATTCATTGTTATCAGTAAATCCATAATCCACCTTTTCGTCAAGATACTTATTGTGGTATCCCCCATGAGAACCTGGGCAGATCAAGGCTAGCTTTTCAGCATAGGTACCATCTGAATGGAGTTTGGATGTCAATATACCTCTTCCAGCTTCCTCCGTAGCTTGCAATACTACAGCTCCTGCACCATCTCCAAAAATTACAGATATGTCTCTGCCCTCCGTAGAATAATTTAAACCCATAGAGTGCATCTCTGATCCTACCAGTAATATATTTTTATACATTCCAGAGCGAATAAATTGGTCTGCAACGCTAATACCATAAATAAAACCAGTGCATTGATTTCTAATATCTAAGGCCCCTATCTCTGTCTTAGTAATCCCTAATTCCCGTTGCACCAAAACCCCACAACCTGGGAAGTAGTAATCGGCACTCAAAGTAGCAAAGATGATGAAGTCTATATCTTCTTTATCGATACCTGCTCTTTCTATCGCTATACGAGCCGCTTTGGCCCCCATAGTTGTAGTTGTTTCGCTATATCGATCTGCATATCTCCTTTCCTTGATGCCCGTTCTCTCCTGAATCCATTCGTCTGAAGTATCCATGAGCGTGGATAACTTATCATTGCTTACCACTTGCTCTGGAACATACTTTCCTATGCCAGCTATCTTTGACTTTAACATGTTTGTTTAACTTTTATAGTAATTTCTTCCAGTTTTGTTTAATCTTCATAAACAGGTTTTTCATCCCATAAGAAATTACAAAACCTCTTAATTCTCCCAAATATAATACTTCAAAGCTATTTATCCATTGAATCGCCATCAAGAGATGGCTCCCTTTAAGCTTTCTAATTTTCTCGGTGCAAAAGTCAATAGTAGATGCACCCAAATAAACCCGCAAACAGAAACCATATATGCCTAAAGGGCGTTATCTTTGCGAGCTGAATACTATAGAAATGAGTGATATCAAAATAAAGGTGATTGACAGAGAAGATAAGGAACACGAACTCGATGCACCTACTGACATGAATATGAACCTAATGGAGGTCTTTAAGGCATACGAATTGCCTGTGGAGGGTACTTGTGGAGGGATGGCCTTGTGCTCGACTTGCCATTGCTATGTGCTGTCGGAACATGAACTTCCAGAAGCTACAGACGATGAGGAAGATATGCTAGATCAAGCCTTTTTTGTAGAAGACAACTCTAGACTTGGGTGTCAACTAAAAATAAGTGATGACATCAATGGTCTTGTCGTAAAGCTAGCTCCAACGGCGGATTAATAGTGATTCGTAACTGCCTTTCTCAATCTTGAGGTATAATCGTCTAAGACCCACTCTTTATAATTACGAGTAGAGTTGCTAATGCAGTAGCAGTAGCGTCGGATACGATCTACGATGTCTGGAGTCAAGGCACGGACTAATGCGAATGCCTCAATCAATTCATCGCTGTTCTCAATGCACATACGGGCGTGCTGTTCAATAGACTTATCAATCAAAATGGCAGACCTTTTCCCTGATTCTTTGATCTTGTCGTACTCTTCGTAGACATCGAAGTCAATATCTTTAGACTTTGAAAACTTATCCAATAAGTCCTTTGGCATCTTGTACACAAACTGTCTTTCGATGTCTTCATCTGACATAAGACTTTCGAGATAAAAATTAGGCGAACGGAATACCAATTGCCAATCTAGCTCTGCCTCCCAAAGCCCAAATCTTGCAGCATTATTACCCAAGTCGATTACATCAAATGTCTTTTTGTTAGGCAACACACGAGATCCTCTACCAATCATCTGATAGTACAAGGTGGGTGACTTGGTCGCTCTATTGATAATAATCGTTTGTATCGTAGGTTCATCAAATCCAGTCGTCAAGATACCCACTGAAGTCAATATTGCCCCAGGTGTGTCTTTGAACCATTGCAGAATAGCTTTTCTATCCGACTTGTTGATTTTACTATCTATGTGTCTAACGGCATACCCAGCTTCCTTAAAAGTATAGTATACTTGTATAGAAGTGTTGATACCGTTATTGAATATTAGCGTCTTGCGTCCCTTTGCCCGTTCCTCGTATGCTACTAGTAACTTACGCTGCATGAGGTCATTGGAGTACAGCATCTCTGAAGACTTGACCGTATAGTCCCCATTGATACCTACTTTCAGTGTACCCAATCCTACCTGATAAGAGTAGGTAGTAGCCTTAGATAAGTAGCCTTGCTCCACGAGCTTGGAGATAGGATATCCCACGATGAGTTCATTATAAATCTCATTCATTGGGAGATTAATATTGGAACTGAGCGGCGTAGCCGTTACCCCCAACATAAAGCAATCTTCAAAAAATTTGAATAGCTTTCTGAATGAATTGTAATGCGCTTCATCCACAATCACCAATCCAATATTTTCAAACTTGATATCCTTGTCGTTGAGTCGATTATTGAGCGTCTCCACCATGGCAACAAAGCAATCAAAATTGTGATTCTCGGGAAGCTGCTTTACCTTACTATCGATAATCATGGTATTGACCCCAAAGCCTTCCAGCATTTTGCAAGTTTGATTGCACAATTCTATTCTGTGGGTCAAAATTAAGACAAGTTTCTTGTTCTCTTGGATATACTTGCGTGCGATTTCAGAGAAGACAACCGTCTTACCTCCACCAGTAGGTAACTGATAGAGCAGATTGTAATTCTGAGGGCAGTTATCTATACGTTTGAAAACTTGGGCGAGATCTTCCTTTTGATACTCATACAGTTCTTTCCGCGTTCCAGTTGTTGGCTCTGTGCTCACTAATCTTATTAATTTTGCCCAAAGATACGACTAAACCAAGGATAAAACCCACAGAATGAATATGTATTTTATTCTTATACTCACTTTGTAGATTTCAACATATTTTGGTCAAAAAAATAGACTGAAATGCAATTAAAAATTTGGATAAGTCTAAATTTGTTATCGCGATAGTCAAAATTAACCCCATAAAAGCATTACACTTAGTTTCCGTCTTTCAAAATATCTTGCAATTCATTCAATTTCATCATACACTGGACAGGCGTCATATCATTGATATTGACTTGTTTCAGTGCTTCTTTGACCGCCGTCGCTGTTGCATCTGTCTGGTCAAATATGCTCAATTGCATAGGGGCTGCAGGCATCTGTTGCACTGCTTCTTTGAGTCGTCCTTCTTTTGCATTTACATCTATAGATTTTTCCTCTAGGTGCGCCAATATATTATTGGCCCGTGCAATAATAGAAGCTGGCATCCCTGCCAATTTCGCAACATAGATACCAAAACTATGATTACTGCCGCCTGGTTGCAATTTGCGTAAAAATATAACCTTCTGCCCCACTTGCTTAGTGGCTATATTGTAGTTATGGATGCGTTCGAAAGTATTACTCAATTCGTTGAGTTCGTGATAGTGCGTAGCGAACAAAGTCTTAGGTCTTGCAACTTCATTGGTATGTAAATATTCTGCCAGTGCCCAAGCGATAGAGATGCCATCGTAGGTACTCGTTCCACGCCCTATTTCATCCATCAGGATCAAACTACGTGCAGAGATATTGTTCATGATACTTGCAGTCTCATTCATCTCCACCATGAAAGTACTCTCCCCTGAAGAGATGTTATCTGTCGCTCCTACCCGAGTAAAGACCTTATCAATTATGCCTAAACGGGCACTTTCGGCAGGCACAAAACAACCCATTTGAGCCATAATACTGATGATAGCCACCTGACGCAACAGCGCAGACTTACCCGCCATATTGGGCCCTGTAATCATCATGACCTGGACGGTATCACTATCCAATAAAATATCATTAGGGACGTAAGCCTCTCCGATGGGCAAATGGTGTTCTATCACTGGGTGCCTACCCGCTTTAATGTCTATGATTAAACTGTCATCAAGCTTTGGTCTGCAATAGTTGTTTTTCTTAGAAATCGAGGCAAAAGTACTAAGACAATCTAGTCTGGCTATAATATTCGCATCTATCTGAATACGGCGGATAAAATCAGAAACGTAGAGAACCAAGTCTTGATAGAGTTCCTCCTCCAAAATGGAAATTTTTTCTTCTGCGCCTAGGATTTTTGCTTCCAAGGTTTTGAGCTCTTCGGTGATGTATCGCTCCGCATTGGTTAGCGTCTGCTTTCGTATCCAATGCTCTGGCACCAAGCCCTTATCCTTATATTTATTAGTTACCTCCAGGTAATACCCAAAGACATTATTAAAGCCTATCTTAAGATTATCAATCCCTGTCTTTTCTGCTTCTTGGATTTGTACATTTTTCAAGATGCTTTTGGCGTCGTTGACAAGGCTACGATACTCGTCCAAGTCCGCATTGGCACCATCTGCTATCACGCCCCCTTTGTTAAGATTGTTTGGCGGCTCCGCTATCAAAGTAAATGTTATTTTATCCTGCAGCTCCTCGCACTGGTCGAGCTTGTCCGCTAAAGTCCGAAGCCCCTCTTCTTTCATCTCGCAGAGTTGGGTTTGGATATCCCCAACAACCTTCATTGATTTGCCTAATTGCACCACTTCGCGGGGGTTGATTTTGAGCATTGGTACCTTCGCTATGATGCGCTCTATATCCCCTACTTGCTGCATATTTTCTATTAGTTCTTGACGAGTCTCTTCTTCGTCCAAAAAGTAGGCTACCTTTTCATGTCTAGCTTCTATTTCTGTCAAGTCTTTTAGTGGGAGTACTATCCACTTTTTCATGAGGCGGGCACCCATCGGTGATACCGTCTTATTCAGTATATCTATCAGAGGCACCCCCTTCTCATGTGGGGTGAATATGAGTTCTAGATTTCGAATAGTAAAGCGATCTAGCCACATATACTTGTCTACAGGTATCCGACTGATACCTGTGATATGGAGTAGATTTTTATTTTCTGTAGTAGCTAGGTAGTGAAATATACTTCCAGCTGCGATTTTTGCCCACAGCATCTCCTCTATGCCGTATCCCTTAAGGCTATTGGTCTCAAAGTGTGCCGTCAATTTTTCCGTGGTAAACTCTTGAGTATACACCCATTCATCTAAGGGGTATGTATAATGTCTATCTCCAAATTTTTCCTCAAATAGTTTTTTATCCTTACGGGAGAACAATATTTCTGAGGGATTAAAAGATTGAATCAGCTTGTCCATATACATTTGTGTCCCCTCACTCACCAAAAACTCACCTGTCGACAAATCTAAAAATGCAATTCCGATACGATTATCGCTCCCAAAATATATAGAACATAAATAATTATTAGATTGATGCTCCAACAATTTGTCGTCTGTTGCGATTCCAGGAGTCACCATTTCAGTGATACCACGTGCGACAAGCTTTTTCTCCTTGCTAGGCTTTTCCAATTGTTCACAAATCGCTACCCTAAATCCAGCTTTCACCAAACGTGGCAAATACATGTCTAAGCTATGGTATGGAAATCCCGCCAACTCTATTTTCGAGCCTCCATTATTTCTACTGGTAAGCACGATACCCAATGCTTGCGCAACAGCAATGGCGTCCTCGCCAAAAGTCTCATAAAAATCCCCCACCCTAAAGAGCAATATCGCGTCGGGATGTTGTTGTTTGATGCCCATGTATTGTACCATGAGGGGCGTCATTTTCTTAGTTTTTTCTTTTGCAGCAGCCAAATGCTCGAATTTTGTGAAAAGTTGGAAAATCTACACAAAGAAATACATCATAATGTATCTTTGCACGGTTCTTACCACTATTTTTTATACAAGCGCCAAATATCAATTAATCAAGGCAATAAGTTAAAAATAGGTGGTTTGAGAAAGTGAATTTAAACAAAAAATAAAATATAAAAATGCTGGACAATTTTACTGGGATTGATAATGCGCAAAAGAAGCAACTTATCGATGCCATTGCACAGATTACTGTACTGATTGCAGGGGCAGATGGGATGATTGATACTGCCGAAACGGCTTGGGCAAACAAGTTAGCCAAGATTCGTTCTTACGCCTCTGAAGAATTGCTAAACGAATTTTACCAGTTAGTAGGCAACAACTTCATCGAAGACCTCAACGCTGAGATACTCGCACTCCCCAAAGAGACAGACCCTCGAACACAGGTATTGGTTGGCAAGTTGGCGCTACTCAATGCCCCATTGGCAAAACTCCCTAATCCGATAGGCGCGACACTTTATCAAAGTTACACCTCCTTCGCAAAACATGTTGCAGAAGCCAGCGGCGGTTTCATGCGTATATGGAGCGTGAGTAGCGAAGAGAAAAAACTCATGTCTCTCCCCATGCTAAACCCTATCGAATTGATCGTCGAAGAAGACGAAGCATAACAATAAGATAATTTGGAGGTGCCCCTTGATGCCTTATACCATTTGAGCATTCTAAAGCTTAAATGATATTTATAGCCTTTGCTCCCAAAAAGGCAATACCAAG
Source organism: uncultured Saprospiraceae bacterium (assembly GCA_964481325.1). Taxonomy (GTDB): domain Bacteria; phylum Bacteroidota; class Bacteroidia; order Chitinophagales; family Saprospiraceae; genus JALZVN01. The sequence goes on along the minus strand of CAYZUW010000026.1, from coordinate 1,336 downwards.
GCATCAAGGGTCGCCCCATCCATGACTCCGCGTTCGCTGCGGACCTTCACCATCCGCAAGAAAAATGCTCCTGGATCGGTCTGAGACTGCTCGACTCCTTTTCATCCCGCTAGTCTCATCATTCCTACCGCTCACCCAAGATTTTGCTCTTGCTCGTTGCTCTTGCTCATTTGCTCTTGCTCGTTACTCATTTGCTCTTGCTCACTTACTCTTGCTCGTTACTCATTTCCTCCTGCTTCACGTAAAAGGAGTACTAATAAATCCAAACTTGTTATTCAATTTTTTTTTGAAAAGAAATTTAGCGGGTTGTTTTTGTTATCTTAAAAACTTACTGTCACAGCTTTTGAGATTATAATCCAAGGTAGCCACTGGCAATACTATTGTTACTCTTCCTTTTCTAAAAAAAACAAATTATTACCGCTTAAAAGTATCCTTTTAACTTATTACTATTCCTTTATATTTAAGACTATGACCATAGTCACAGAAATCAAAAAGGAACATTTTTCACCATGTGAATTGAATTCATCTTGGAGTCAGAAACGAACAATCCAGAGTTCAGACCAACACAAAACTAACCCTCTCATATCCCTTAAGAAGCTCCCCACTTCCCCCCTTTTTTCAGAATTACAAAATTATAACCCAACTGAACGACCACCTACTAGAAGTAGGTGGGTTAAAAAAATAACAACTTAAAGTTGTTTGACTTAGCTGCAAATACTACAAACACTACGACAGCTTTTCTTTATCGAAACCCTTATCCTACTAAAGTAGGAGGTTTTAACCAATCATTGAGACCAATAAACTGATTCGATTATGTTAAAAAATTTACTCTACTGTTTGGTACTTTTGGTTGGACTCCCATTTTTAAGTCAAGGGCAAGATTGCATTTCAAATATCACTATAGAGACAAGTTGTATTGATGCATTTAATCTTACAGCTTCCATCGAATTTGATTACAACTTAGAAGACAATGATTGGGTCGCAGTTATAGGTTCTAATGGAACAAACTACGGATATTTTAGTCCTAATGAGCAACCGTTGTTATTGGAGGTATTGCTTCCCATTCCAATTATGAATCAAATTGGGTTTACGCTCATTAGAAACAGAATGTCTCGATGGAGAACTTTTTAACGCAAGTATTAGCTTTCCATATGAAGCAAATCATAATGAAGGAGTAAGAATCCAAGCGAATGGAGTTGATTATGGCCTGTTTGATGGATTTTCACAACCTATCATACTAAGCAATTTAAACGCCACCGATTTCGCTACTTGGGAATTTGAAATTAGCGATAGTCAAAACGAATCTTGTCAAGCGATTTCCAATCTCATACTTGTA
>CAYZUW010000025.1:0-21189 GCA_964481325.1 uncultured Saprospiraceae bacterium | reverse complement strand
CTATAACCCTAAAAATCAAATAATTACAGAATTAGAGGGAAAATTAAATAAATTAGATATCAAGAAAAAGGAATTTAATGATTTTAATATCGGCGATAGGATTAGAATCGAATATGAAGAACATACCAAAACAATTTTGGATTTAGATAGGATATAACCAAAATAATAAATCTGAAAAAGTAATGACTTCGATTAAGTCATTACTCAATAATCGAGAAGAAGACATAAGGTGGAAGCAAAATCTTGTAAAGTTGATTGAAGACAATAAGTTTAAAACCAATACTACTGTTCGGAAAATACGAACAGTTCGTACAATATAGAAAATCGAAGCTAATAGAAATATTATGTCCTAATACAAAAGTCACTTCAGTTTCAAATCCTGACGGGATCACTAGAATCATCACCTCTCCAAAACAGCCCTAATAATCCGAGCGATCCCTTCTTCTATCCTTGACTTCGGAGAGGCTAAATTAAGTCTGATGAACCCTTGTGCATTGGACACAAACATATCGCCTCCCTCGAGTAAGACACCTGCATTGCGAGCAAAAAATAAAGTTAGATTCTCGTCATCTTGAAAGTAATAACCAAGATCTACCCAAGCCAGATAAGTGGATTCTGGAATAGTAAATTTTGCATGAGGTAGATGCAAGTTCAATTGCTCTTTGAGATAGTTAAAGTTGTTATCCAAATAAGGAGTCAATTCCTCTAGCCAGCCATGCCCTTTGGTATAGGCTGCCTGTGCCGCTACAATACTTAGCGGATTCTCTATAGGGAGGTAGTTGTCTTTGTATTCTTGTCTCAGTTCATCATTGGGGATGATGATATTGGAGAAAGAGTTGCCCGCCAGGTTAAAAGTTTTACTAGGAGACATACAAGTGATGATCTGGTCAGAATCTGGAAACAACTGTGCCATAGGGGTGAAGGTGGAATGCCCTCTTAGCAGATCACAATGTAGCTCGTCCGTTATGATGGTCACGTTATTGCTCAGGCATATTTCCCCTAACTCTTGCAATTCCTCTGTAGACCATACACGGCCCGTTGGATTATGTGGACTACAGAATATACCAAGGACACATTTACTATCTGATGCCTTCTCTCTTATATCTGCCATATCCATGACGAACTGGTCCTTCTCTTTGATTAGGTCAGAGCACACCAGTTCTATTCCATTATGGTCTGCACCATGCTTAAAAAAGGCATAGGATGGCGTTATGATAAGCACTTTTTCATCTGGCTTACAAATCAAGCCAATCAGGCTAAATAATGCGGGTACTACTCCTTTAGAGTATACAAGATGTTGAAGATCAAAATCCCAGTTATATCGATCTTTGCACCAGGTATGAAATGCTTGGGTATAAGCAGGATCAGCCACCATGGAATAGCCTAAGAGGGGATGCTCCAAGCGATCCTTCATAGCTTGCAGAATTTCTGGCGCGATAGCGAACTCCATATCGGCCACCCACATCGGTATAAAATCTTCTTCAGGATACTTGCCCCTCAAATCTTCATCCTCTTCAAACAAATAACCTCTGTAGCCTTCCAGCGACATGGCGTTCGTTCCTCTACGATCTATTATTGGATTGAAATCATACTTGTTTTTTATCATGGCTTTAAGATAGCCAATGGATTCAAATAAAGAAATTACAACATGGGAAAATATACAATGAACAAACGTTAAACCTTTTTAAAATATCAATTGTTTTTGGTTTTATAACTCTTAAGCGTTTGCGAACTGCCTAGGTAAATTGATGATTTTTAATAACTAGAAATAAATATATTCCGATGAAAGTAGCTGTTTGGGACACCTATGTAAAAAGAGAAAATGGAGATGTCATGCACTTCGATATTTTAGTACCGGATTCAATTACTGAAGAAGATAAAATATTCAATTTTGGTAAAGATTATCTAAAATCTAAAAGTTTTGAAACTGGAGATTTGTCTGCCAAAGAGTGTCAAATGTGCCATATTGAGCAAGCTACAGAGGAGATAATAGAAGCGATAGAAAGACAAGGGTATTATATCATAGAAATGGAAAATTGTAATTAAATTATAAAAAAACCTAGCGTAAATCGTACGCTAGGCTTTTTCTATGATAGTTTAATTACACAGTAGAATTATATAGTTATTCTACCCTCAACACACGCTCCAAGCCAATAATATCATCGCTCTTCAACAGCTGTAAAAAATAGACGCCGTCACTCAATTCGGTTTCATTCAAACTGAGCTTATGTTCACCACTAGTATAGTTCTGGGCAGGTATTTCGGATACAACTTGTCCAAGAGAATTCACTAGCCTTAGACTAAGATTCTTGGAAGGTTCCTTAAGACTGAAACTTACTTGGAGTACGTCTTCAAAAGGATTTGGAAACACTTCAAAGGAATTGATAAGCGCAGTATTCAAAGTGTTTACTGTGTTGTCTTCAATAATATTTACACTGATATCGTCAAAATAAAATCCATCTCCTTCGACAAAGCCATCCGAGACGATCAAAAATCTAATTAAGATAGTCTGGCCTAAATAATCTGATAAATTTATTTCCTCCAATACCCAATCTTGTGTACCATCATATAAGGGTTGACCAGCGTCTTGGTTATTGGTGCCTAACCTGGTAAAATTGCCGCATAAGGGGCTATAGCTAGCGCCACCATCCGTAGAGGCCATAACCTGAACATAGTCAAAACCAGATTCAATATCCCACATAGCATAAAAGTTCAAGAAAGCTTGTTCAGCATTGCTCAAATCTATTGGGAGCTGCCAAGAACTAGGGGAGTTCAAATTTGCGCTGTAATTTCCATTAGGAGAATCCGTATAACTACTAGGACTTGAAACAAATTCTTGGGTACTTACTCCCCAGTCATTTGTAAATGTCCAGTTGTCTGAATTGCTACCATCGTCAGAAGCAAGGACTATAAAGTCACCTAAAAGGGCTACTTTACTTAGCGTATCTCTACTAATAAATTCGCCATTATCCACTACAATTTCAAGCAGGATCTCTTCGGAATTTTGCAGTTCTGAAGATAATGTATACGCTACAGTCAGGTCAACTTCGTCAAGATGAACTAAGTTAGCTGATATCGTATTGTTAGACAAACTGATATTGTTGCTCACTTTATTAACCGTTAAACTTAAATCACCAGCTTCCAGTCCATATTTTTTTAAATTGAATCTAAAAGTGCCCTCTGTTTCTGTAATAAAGTTTAGCCCATCGACTTCTTCCGCTTCTCCATAATTAAGTAACAGGTGTGCAGTAACTAAATTCTGTAAAAGAACAGATCTGTTTAATTCATCAATGGCACTTTGTGGTGGCCAAAATCCAAAAGTTCCAGGTCCCACTTCGGGAGTGAGTGAAAAAATTCTCGGCTTGGCTATCGTGTCCCCATATTTCCAATCATCTGCTTCACCATTGGCGGTCGCTCCAACAGTCTCTAAGCCCGTACCAGAAGGAAAGTTGTTCTCCTGGGCCATGGCTCTAGTAAAAGCGGCATAAGTTGGCTGATCAGGCGTCTCTTCGTCATTAAAAGCGAAAGGGTAGATGAGAACGTTCCCAAACGTGTGGTAATTCATACATATCCTAAACTTATGATCGATACAGAAATCCCTAACAGCTTGTGTTTCCGGTTCAGAAAAAGGCGCTTGCCCGCGATAGATAGCGCTATTGGGATTGCCTGAAGATCCTTGATTGTTAAAACCCCACTCAAAGCCATAGTTTCTATTCAGATCAACGCCCACTGTTTCCCCGTTTTCTACCGCTCTATTTTTTCTCCAAAGGCCACCGCCATTTGGGTTAGTCTCTTCATTAAAAACGTATCCATCTGGATTGATGCATGGTATAAAATGCATGGCTGTATTATCAACAAGATATCTTACTTCTTCATCTGTTTCGTAATTTTCGAGTAAGTACCACATATAGAAAATCATTTGTGATAAACTATTGGGCTCACGCGCATGGTGTAGGGCTGTGTACAAGACCTCGGGTTCTTCTGCTTCTTCTACATTTGGGTTGTCCGAAATCCTAAGCCAAAAGATAGGCCTGCCTTCCTGGGTAGTTGTAGTACCAATGGCTTGGCGCACCGTGATTAAATCTGGAAACATTGTGGACATCCTATCTAAAGTGACCAACAGTTCATCATAGGTTAAATAACCTCCCATGGAGCCAAACTCGTAGTTCTCTGGAGTTTCATAGTCAAATTGAATACCTCCTAGGTCTTGGCAGTTATTAAAAGATCTTTCAATAATAGGAGAGTGATCGTGGTCATGGTCGTGCGCATTTTGATCTGCATAATGCGCTTGCACGTCCTCCATGATCATTTTATAGGGAATATTATGTTCTATAAGTAAGGCTATTTCTTGATCTGAAAAGTCAGAAATTAAATGCTTTCCTGGAGCATAGCTACCGTGGTCTGTCTCTAATCCTAATTTCTCTACAGCAGAAACAGGCGTCTGCCTCAGGTCTATTTGTATTCTAGAATATGTAGTCGGAAAATCTTGAGAAAAAGTGGTTAGACTGCTGCCAAGTAGCACCAGGCAAAGGAAAAAGTATTTCATAAAATAGGTTTGTTCGCAACGCTAATAAGTATACTTGAATAACCCTTGAGATACCATATTGTTGTGCCTGATAGTGTATGCTTGTTTACAAATATCCTATAACAGGTACTACGCTAAATGCACTTATAAACTTACTACAAGCCAAAAGATATAAAGATCTATTAAACCAGTTAAATTTATATGAGCTACTCCAAATATTTTACAATTTTGAGTCTACTCTAAAGTAGGCGCTTTCCACTTTTCATAGCCAACAGGATTTTCTGTCGCTTTTTTGATCGCGAGTCCACTACGACGCTTGTCAAAAATCATAGCGCCTGTCATAATCAGGCAAGTAGCGATAATGATAAACAATAAAATCCCTTTGTCAAAACCTTCTACTAATCCAGCCGGAATGGAATAAAAAAGCAATACTGTGATCAAGCCACGAGGAGCTATAAATAGCTGGGGAAGAATATCCCCACCGATAAATAAACGAAGGATAATAAAACGTATTAAGTATATAGAAACAATGATGAGTACGCTAATAATAGCTACATCGAGATTGTATAAAGAAGCCAAAGAAATAGTCAAACCAAAAATGACAAAGAAAAAGGTTCTTACTACAAAAGCAGTTTCCATAGTGATAACATGCAAGCCTTCATAAATATGCAAGGCTTCTTTATAACGCAGCCATTTTTTGAGTGGCCCTTGGAAAAATAAACGCATGTTTGAAATCATAAGACCAAAAATCAAAATGATGATTAGAGAGGATAGATGGAATTTTTTACCTAATGCATATAGTAATAAAAGGGTCGCTATCAGTAGGAATAATTTTGTATGACTCCTTATATTTTGGAATATCAGAATCAAAATATAACTCGCCACTACAGAAGCCACTATGGTAATCAATATACTCAGTGTGTACTCCCCTAAACCTGGTCCGCCTGCATGTAAGGAGCTTTCCAAATAAAAGAAAACAATAATTCCCAATATATCAGAGAATGTACTTTCGTATATATGAAACTCTTTCTTGTCTTCTCTCAAGTCACTAACACTCGGAATAATAATCGCACTTGATAAAATCGATAGTGGAGTAGCGTATAATAAGGCATGCTGAATACTCATTCCCGGTATAAAATAATATAAAATCCCAGCCGCTGCCAACATAGATCCGACCAGGCCGATCAGCGCTATAGCAAATGACTTTGCAATGGGGATAAGCTTTTCTTCTTTTAGCTCCAACTCTAGGGCTGCCTCTAAGACAATCATTATCAAACCAACGGTACCGAGCACTCCTAGAATAGGCAGAAAATCTACCGCATCACCTACCATAGAATCTAAAATAAATTTGAGCCCTATTCCTAAAACGATTAATAAAAGTACCGCTGGAACATTGGTCTTTTTTGCAATCATACCAAAGTAAAAAGAAACAATTAAGATGGCAGAGGAGACTATAATAAGGGTATACTGCTCTAAGCCAAATATCTTTGACCCAGCGAGTAAAACTTCTGAAAAAGCAAGTAGCATAATATATTAGTTTTTGAGGCGACAAGCGTAGCCCCATTCATTTATCAAATTTCTAAAATCCTCTATGTGTGTTTTTTCACGTAGAAGTACCCTTACCTCAAATTGATTCTTGATATTGGTGATACTGACCTCCGGATCAAAAGACCAATCGAGATAAGGACTTTCCCAAAGTTTGTCCTGAATACTCTGTATAGATAGATCAGGCTCATTTGCATCTCCTTCAATCAATAAGGCTTGTAGGCCACCTATTTTCTCTCCTTGCAGTTGGGTATACCCGTGATCAAAAAGTTGAACATAGGACAAGTACTCAATGCCTTGTTTTGTTTGCAAGGTCAAATTGGCACGCCCAATATCTTGAATAAATCCTTCACTCTGATTCACCTTTATCTTTTGGCCCAAAAAGAGCTCATCATTGAGTTGAAGTACTCTGCCAGAAAAATAACTTTTGATCAAACTATAGCTTATCAGTAGCAAGACTAAGGCTACTATTCCATGAACGATTGCGTTTATTAAAATAAAACTGGCAATGATAATTAATATGCCTAATGGCTCTGCCAAAATGAACACTTTGTGCAATACATTATGCACCTTTTCCTTCCAACCGCCTAAGAGACTAGCCTTTTCGAAAATATTGTTTGCAATACGCAGTACCCAATAGACTCCAAACACCAATAAGACAATGAATAAAAATTGTGACCAACTGATGGCAAAAGTTTCTGACCAATGTACATGTGGTTCTTCCAAATTAATTTGTATTAGCTTTCTTTAAATAAGTGAACGCAGTGTATTTTTCCAATAAGGCAGCAATGTCATTGACGATACTATGCCTGATTTCTAATCTTCCATTTATATTTCTTTGTATGACACCTACATTGATCAATCTCTGCAATACGGGTTTATACTCGTCTTGAAATGAAGGACCAAACAAACGCTTAAGCGTATATTCGTTGCTCGCGCCGTAAGTCATAATAGTGATCAAAAGTAGACTAGAGGACGGATTCAAAAACTGCGGAACAGGATGATCTGAATAGGTATAGCGTACTTTATCATCATCATACATATTAATATCATGTGCCCATCTCATCAAACTTTCACCAACATTCCCATGAGTCTCATAGTTAATTTGTAGTATTATTTTGTTTACTTCTTTATGGTTTAGCTCATCTCCATCATCATTTACCAATTCTGCATGCGTAGCACTATGTCTAATCAAAACAGCTCTTTTCAGTTCTTCAAATGAAAGACTATCCGTATTGATTTCCGTTTGGAAGATACTTTCCAAATTCAAGGCACATTGCAGTCTATTCTTTAGCCAATTATTGAGACATACGACAAAGAATATCTTATTAGCATGCTTGTCGATGGTCTTTGCCATAGCTCGCACATTTTGTAACAATGAAAACTCTTCATTATTCCATTGTTGTAAATCATCTATAAGGACTAAGACTTTATCTTGTAGACTGTATTTTTCTACAAATGCTAACTGCTTTCCTAAACTATAGGTTGGGTCAATATGGCGGCCACCAAATTGCAATCTTTGACCAGCGACCAATTTTATCGTTTTATCAGGAAATTGTCTTTGAGCGATAACTTCTGACAATAAGGTTTTTCCAGAAAAGCGAACACCAGTAATCATGACAGATCCCCTGAAACCCAATCTCCAATTGTCGATAATACTAGAAACGTGCTCTAGCTCATCTTCTCTACCTACCATAAAAGAAGATCCTATATAGCCCTTTGTCATAAACATATTGGTGTAGTGGGAGCTACCTTCCATAGGCTTACGAGCGTTGATGACACGAACCAATTTCTCTGAAACACTAAGGCGTTCCTCTGCCTCTACACTATCTTGAAATTGCTTTACAAAAATGCCTTTATTGCGAATCCATTTTTTAACCCCCTCAAATCGCTCTATACTGTTGGCATTGTATTGATTGAGCGTAGAAGTTATAGAAAGATTGAGAAAGTTTCCGTTGTAAATTTCGTGCACATTCATACGGCCAAGTTGGTGTATGACTTCTTTGCGCATTTGGACGATCTGTAGTTCTGACTTTCCTAAACTTTTTAAGAAAGTATTCAGCACCCCAAGCAATTCCTTTTTATCGTAAATAACACCGTTCTCTTTTTCTTGGGCGAGTCTGTTCTTTATATTGGATAAACTAAGATTGAATTGGTTTTTGATATTGGAGCGAATTGCGTAAAAATTATTCATCAGCGGCAGCACCTCAGAGTCTAGCCAATTTCTTGTTCTTTGTCTTAGATGTATTTCCTCATAACAAACCATACTCCCTGTAGGATGAATGATAAATCGCTCTGTCTTAGGCAATCCTTTTAAGTTTACTTTCAACTCTTTTTGTACGTCTTGAAAAGAACGTTTTGAAAGGTGTAAGTCGTTTAAAGCACTCAATTCTTTTATCACATCCGCTATGACAAGGTCGTCAGTAAATTCCAGAGAATTTGTGATTTTTAGAATGCCTTGCTTGAATTCTTCTAAGGCGGCTTTTTTGTCATCAAAAGAATCTGTAAAACTAGACTTTACTAAAACGTAAACGCCCGTGGCATTCCATAAATGCTTGTATTGTCGAACTAATGCTTCACATTGCGGAGCAATATTGGCAATTTGAGCTCTATACGCTTTTGGCCAAGGATTATCTTGTAGCTTTAAGCGGCTTACGGAACGAACAGAGGCGTTAATATTATCCTGGAGAGATTGACTCAAATCCTTTCCTGCGTTCAAGAGGGTAGATTCTCCAGCCTCTTTTAAAGCAAGAAAATCTTCCATCTTTGCTTTTCCTTCCGATAATAGAACGAGTGCTTTATGTTCTTCAAATATGGTATTTCTCAATAAGATCAAGAACATTTTTACATCTTCCATCCAAACATAGCATATCCCAAAATAATGTGGATCTTCTTCTCCTATGTCCAAGGCTTCTGAGCACAGATCTCCTATTTTTATAACCTTAGCAGCAATAAGATAGGCACAGTCTTCTAGTGCTTCCAAATGCTTTAGGACTTGGTAGGGACGCCAAGCATCTCGGATAACTTGCTCTAATTGTACGCCATAATCATTAATCAGTAAATCTAATTCTGAGGTGATTACTGAAAGATCACGTTTAGGTTTTTTAACTATATTTTCTGAATGTGACATAATTGGTCATAAATATATATATGTTGTACATATTACACTTCATTGTACGGCGCTTTTTTACAATAGACTCATTTTTAACGAAAAACCTACGGGTCTAACTGGTTATAAGCGTGTTTTATACCAAATTTTCCTCCTTGGAATGTTTACTTCTGCGGGTAGCAGGCATCTCTTTGTATACATTAAGGATATTCCGTTAGAAGCGCTTAGGATAGTTCTTGATGAGGCCATCTTACTCGATGAAACTAAGCCTTATACATTCAAAAAAAGCAAATAGGAGAATATTTACTGTTGGCTAACTATCGGTAGGCATTCTTATTAGCGGCTAAAGATCTTTTCTTTGTTTGCGCCATAAGCTTTTCAAAAGTCTTTATCGGACCAGATGTGATTGCCAGATTTACAATCCAATCTGGAATGTTCCCACCTGGATCAACAGAGGATACATACTCCACGTGGATTTTATTTTTAGCAGTTTGCTCAATTACCCATTTAGCCTCATACGCTTCTATGCGCACCATGTCTTCTTTACGTGGCATATCATCTGCTGCACAAACTGTATGTTGAACGATCCGACCTTGCTCATCAACCCATTGATTACTTTTGGCTACGAGCTCTCTATCTGACATAGGGAAAGGAAAATCCGTTACGGCATAGTAAGCAGTAGTGTATCCTTCTTCTGGAACGAAAGATTCTCCACTGGCACACTTATATACCCAAGTGGTATAGTTTTCAGCATCATTCAATATGGTCAATAAAGTATCTATTTGTCCTTCAAAATCCGCTAATATGCGAAGTTCTTTGATAGTACCGTTTTCTGGTGTACGGGTGTACACCTTCAGTCCAGGTTTTTCACTCGACAAATCCCATGCTACAGTAGACTCAGAATGAACTTGTCCAAAAGCTATAAAGGAGGTAAAAATCAATGCAAATGATAAAAAGTACTTCAAAATCGACTTATTAGTTATGGCTTAAAGTGAAAGAACACCAAAATAAATTCTCTAGTTCAACTAAAATTTAGTTTTTTTATTATTTCTACTATATTTAATCCAAAATTATAGCTTTTTAGACGCAATGGCAATTTATTGATTTAGAATGAACAGTTTAGTCCGCTAGGGATTAGCGCATGGAATCCTAAGATGTGATATTTTAGTATCCCGAGTTGCCAAATTGGAGGCGCAATCAACTTTTTAAGGGTAAGAGTTCTTATAGAGTCCACTCCGAATACATACGAAAGCGCAAAATGTCTCTTTTGGCGATATTTCCATTTTTTGCAATCCGTTAAGTTTCGGTGTAGAGTCTCTTAATAATAATTATACGATTTGTTTTGGTAAAAGGAGTGCTTTTTAGCCTTTTGTATTGCAATTATCATTTCCAATCCTAAAAGCATAATTAACAAACCTATTTAAGAATTTTGAAGTATATATTTACAGTGCATTCACACAGCTATGAAAAAAATCTTAATTGACTTGTCTAAAATGAAAAACCTGTATTCAGGTTTAGGTCAATTTTCAGCTCAATTTGGTAAATATATAGCTGCAGACTACGCCAACGAATTTGAGTTCCACTTTTTAGTACCCCGTGATCATAAGATTAGTTTTTCGCCATTGGTCAAAGAAGTGAAAGTGAATCCAATCCTACGTTTTTGGAAAGCAAGCCATGAGCAATATGATCTATGGCATACTTTATATCAGTTTCCAAAGTATCAGGCACCTGCTAGTTTTCGTCAAATACTGACGATACATGATCTCAATTTTTTGATCGAAAAAAAGGGAAGTAAACGAGATGCTTATCAAAAAAAACTTGGGAAAGAGATCCAGCGCGCAAGCTGCATTTCCACCATTTCTGAATATACCAAGTCCCAGATAGAGGCACATTACCCAAATCTTGACAAGCCAATACATGTTATTTATAATGGGGTTGAATCTTTGACGCAAATGAAGCCTACGCCTCCCTCGTTTTTACCAAAGAAAGATTTCTTTTTCAGTATTAGTTTATTCAGCCCTAAGAAGAACTTCGATGTATTGCTTCCCATGATGAAGTACTTTCCAAATAAGCAATTGGTCATCGCTGGAAACCATGACAATGCCTATGGAGAAAGTATCAAAAAGAAAATAAAAGAACTCGGACTAGAAAGTCAGGTGACCTTGCTAGGCATAATCTCAGGAGCAGAAAAAGCAGCGCTCTATGAGGCATGCGAAGCTTTTTGTTTTCCGTCCTTAGCAGAGGGCTTTGGCTTGCCTGTAATCGAAGCGATGCAATTTGGGAAACCTACTTTTTTGAGCAATAAAACAAGCTTACCAGAAATCGGAGGGGAAGCGTCTAGTTTTTTTGAGCACTTTGACGCAGAGTATATGTCTCAGATTGTAAAAGACAGGCTAGCGCAATATCATAAAGACCCTGCATCTCAGCAGGCGCATATCAAATCTCATGCAGCACAATTTACCTGGAAAAAGAGTATGCATCGATATATTGACTTGTATTATGCGACTTTATCAATTTCTTGAAACAGTCTTTTTTTGGGTGAGGGGTGGTAGCTACACGACCGATAGGGAAGTGGTCCCGACTGGAGTGTAACGGAATGTCGGGACGGAAGTGAAACGGACTAGCGGACGACCCGACCCAGTATCAGAAAAGCATACTTATACTTCTTTTATAGCTTAAGTACTTTCTCTGTTTGCATCTTCTCTCCGTCATGGATTCTTACCACATAGGTACCAGCTGAAAAGGGGCTAAGGTCTATTCGTTCTTCCGTTTGTTGCAGTGTAGACGATAACATCAGTTGTCCTAGGCTATTATATATTTCTACTTGCAAGTCTGAGGCTGCGACGTTAATGGGCTCTAAGGATTGTATCTGCAAAACATCTTGGACTGGATTGGGATACAGTTTAGCAAATTCATGATTAGGTAGAGCGGTCTGAGACACGCCCACTGGAGTCTGAAATGAAAAATCCCAAATGCCACGTCCATAAGTACCAAATCGTACTATATCCAAAGACTCGATATACTCTATGCTCCAATAGGTATGCGCTGGGGTATTGCCTTGAGAAAGATCCTCCCACCGTTCTGTCTCCGCGAGATAAATATAAGGACCCGCTTCCGTCGCAGCGTAAAATTGCGTTTCATCTGCATTGGCTGCTATCTCGAACACCAAAGTAGATGGCAAGCCGTCCGAGAATAGGCTAAAGTTTTGGCCATTATCATCAGAGTAGAAGACTCCATCTCCGTTATAACCACTGCCCGCAATCCATACTTCGTTTTCGTTTATAGTAGAGGCATAGATAGACGCTCCGTATAAAAAGTGACCGTTGTTAACTGCGTTAAAACTTACCTCAAAGTTTTGACCTCCATCGGTAGAGGTAAAGAAGAAACCGTTGTTCGTAGCTGCATAAATAATATCTGGGCTGAGGGTCGACACTTCTATGGAGGTGACGACGCCACCATTTGAGTTTGCTTTAAAGTCAAAGGGCAATTGTCTTGCACTAATCCCTCCAAAATACTCAAGCTCTATAATATGCGATCCTCCTAATCCAAAAATGTTTCCCCCTGCCACCAATATTTCATTCCTTGTGCCATTAGGGACGGTAGCCATCGCTGGCAGCCAACTGGATTCATCTGGTGATTCTATTTCATAAGTATCCACACGGTTTCCATTCTGTGGGTCATTGTAGTAAGAAATCGTTCCACCAGGAAAAACCATCCATAAGCCTTGTCCTTCATTCGTGAAAGTAAGATGTCCATAATCTCCCGAGATGACCTGTTCAAACTCACTGAGACCTGGCGTAGTCATATTTCGACTTCGTTGAAATCCTTGATCTTGCGTTCCTGCATAGGCAAAATTTGGGTCATTGGGATCAGTAACTACATCATAGTATTGAGAGACGTTCAAACCTTCTAAGCCAATATTAAAAGTCGTTTGCAAATAATCTCGAGAGACGGAAAGACCACCATGGTTTGCAATGAGTAAAAAAGGTGTTCCATCTGGATCCACGAATTCATTATAGGACATGATGTCAGCATGAATTTTGGTGTAAGGGTCATCATAGTATTCCCACCACCTGTTAGTGGGTACAAAGCGGTCCCCAGCTAGTCGATGGGCTTCTACCTCGCCGATGTAGACTGCATCAGAGTTGGATGGAGAGACGTATAAGCCGACATCCCATGGATTAACTTGAATATTAGCAATCCACTCCCATGAGCGTCCAACATCCGTAGAACGCATTAGGCCGATCTGATTTTGTAGCGCATACAGTATGGTATCTTGATTTTCATAAGTACCTATGAGGATGATTCTATCTGATTGATCGCTTAACTCAATATCTGTTGTGCGTAAGAAAGTAGGACTGATACTTTCTTTAATTATTCTATCTATTTTTAATCTACTGGCTTGATTTGTTCCGATTAGAATTTCATTGAGATGATGTGGTTTGTTAAATGCAAGATGATCAAAATCATTGACGGCTAAATCACTTACTTCTTGATAGTGCTCTCCCAAATCATCAGTCATATACAATTTTATAGAACTCCAAAAATCAAACTTGGACAAACAATACATCCGGACACTGCCATCGTCTAAGGTGATGGTTTCAAAATGAGCCGTTCGGCTCCAAAAATCACCAGAACTTTCGATGCCTTCTGCAGGTGTCCATGTTTGTCCCATATCATCACTGTAGTGGGGGATACGCGCTATACTTAGAATCATTCTTTTGTTGCCATTGGGAAGATCCAAAAATGCCAAATCTCTGCTATCAAAAACAATAGACTCATTGACCACCTCCCAGTTGTCACCAAACATATTTCCCTTCCAGAGTGTACCACCAGCTGAGATTGTATATATCATGTTTTCTTCTACTAAATATTCTACTGCGATGACAGAGCCGGCTTGATTCCGACTCCCTTTTTCCTCCCACAGACCAGTATACAATGAATCGCCTACTATAACAAGGTCATTGTCTCTCGTTGGGCTCAAATCTTGCTGCTTTTGAAATGCATTTTTACGCTCTATATCTCTCCAGTTTTGCCCAGGAGCAGTGAAGTGCATACTTTCTATCCATAGTTCTCTACGGAGTGCATTGTCTTCATCTTCGTCTTGCGCATCATTTACAATGGTTTCGGTAGGTTCTGGTAAACCTGGGTCAGATACACTCTTATTCGAACAAGCGTATAGCACAGATATACTTGCGATAAGTAGGCTAAAGAAATACTTGTTTTTGTTCATAACTTCATAGTTTTAGAATAGACCTATTCTTTATAATCATCCCATTTCCTTTCTTTGGGATCTTTTAGTTTACCGATGCTAGTGGCAACCAACATACTCACTGTGGCATCCCCTGTCACATTCACGGTCGTTCGACACATGTCCAAAGGTCGGTCAACGGCGAATATCAGTGATAGTCCAGCCTCTGGCACTCCTATAGCTCCCAGCACAATGACGAGCATCACCATACCTGCACTTGGTACGGCAGCTGATCCTATGGACGCTAAGGTGGCCGTTGCCACTATGGTCAGCTGATCCATCAGTGTCAAATCGATATTGAAAGCCTGCGCGATGAACACAGCTGCCACCCCCTGATACAAACTGGTACCATCCATATTCACGGTAGCTCCGATAGGCAATACAAAACTGGATACTTCTTCATCTACCCCAAGATGCTCTGTTACACGTTCCATCGTGACTGGTAGTGTAGCGGCACTAGAACTCGTAGAAAATGCCAAGAGCTGAGCAGGGGAGATGCCCGCAAAAAAGGACTTATAAGATCGCCCTGTAAATACTTTGACCAGCATCGGGTACATTATAAATATCATAATACCGAGGCCGATTAGAACCGTGATAGAATATTTCAATAAAGCGGTAATCAACTCGCTACTGGGTGCTTGGACGATCAAATCTGCCATAAGAGCAAATACCCCTATCGGCGCGGCGAGCATTACCAAATCTATCATCTTGAGAATGACTTCGTTGAGCCCATCAAAAAATTGTTTTACAGGAGCCGATTTCTCAGGTGCAATAAGGATCAATCCGATACCAAAAAAGATGACAAAGAAAATCACTTGCAGCATATTTCCATTATCCGCCATCGCACTGAAGATATTAGACGGTACAATGTCGACTAGAGCTTGTAATGGACCTTCATTTTTTTGACTCATTGCCATGTCGATCTTTCCTTGCGCCATGGATTCAAATTCAGATACGAGCCCTTTTTGGGTCTCTTCTGAGATACTGCTTCCTGGTGAAATTACATTTACCAGTATCAATCCTATCGTCACTGCTACGAGCGTTGTCATTAGGTAAATCCCAAGGGTACGCCCACCCATTTTACTCAATTTGCTGATGTCTTTGAGATCAGAAACGCCTTTTATCAAAGAAACAACGATGAGCGGTACTGCTATTAGCTTGAGGAGATTGATGAATATGGTTCCAAATGGTTTTATAAAGTCGTTTATAAACCCTTGCCACCCCAAAGAGCTGGCTATCCATCCAAACAATACTCCTAGGGCCATTCCGATGAGTATTTTCCAATGCAGTGCTAATTTTTTCATTTGTTTTTAGATTGTCTGTCCTAAAAGTACAATTTTCTGGACGATTCATGGTAATTAGCAGTTGAGCTACTGATGGTTTGATAATTTGGGCACGTCTCCAGTCGATAAAAATGGTGAAAAAACCATTTTATCTCCTGGAGTCGGGCTCCTCCAGGCTCCGTATTCACTCGGTGCTACACTGCGTTTCGCACTGGCCGCTATCGCGTCCACCTTCCATATCCCTAGTGCAAGAAATCTCCACAAAATATCGCATCAATTAATTTAACTAAGCATTCGTCCTCTAGACGATAGAATGCTCTATAAAATGTTTAGATTTGAGCTTCATTTTTTGCAGGCTGTTTCTGCACAAACAAAAAATACGAAGCCATTTGTATATTTGGCTTTGTAATTATTCAATTAATCATACTATTTACTTTTTAAAACTATTACAAATGTTTACTACAAATTCAGTTTCGTTTATTCAAAAACTAGTTCTAGTACTTTCCATTAGCATGTTTGTTTTGACAGCTGCAGAAGCCCAAAAAATCGATGCTAAATCCCGTATGCTTTATGATGCACTAGAAGATGTGAATGGCGGCTACAAAAAACTAGCGAAGAAAAAGGATGTACAATTCATGTACTATTATGATGATAAAGCTAAAGGCATGGACATCTCTATGGAGAAGCACATATTTGATGGTGAGCACTCATGGGCAGAATACAAGCAACACCCCGTAAATGTTTTGCCAGACATGCAGGGAGTTGCAGTACAAAGTTTAGTCATGAATAAGCCAGCGGTTACTTTAGATGGCAAGAAGATTATGGACGAAGCGGCATTAGGTGGCGCTGTTTTCTTAAGAAAAGTAAATCTGTACTGGTTTGCCATGATGTACAAATTGACAGACCCAGGTACAGTCAGCGAATACCAAGGGCAAAAAGATTACAAAGGTAAAACTTATGAGACTGTGCGTTTATCCTACGAAAATGGAGCGACAGGGAAAGCAGCGGACGATGAGTATATCTTATACTTCAACCCAGAAACGCACCTTGTAGATATATTTTACTTTTCACTACCAGCATTAGGTATCAACGATCCTATTTTGGCCATGGAATGCGATTATACTAAAGTAGATGGCATTCTCCTAGCAACAGAAAGAAGAGCTTATGCGCCTAATAAAGAAGGAAAGTATGGACAGATAGGTGCCTACTCAACAAAAGACATCAAGTTCAAAAACAAGTTTAAAATGGAAGACTTTAAGCTGTAGTAAAATAGCTAGGGTTTTTCATTAGATTCAGCATACCTAAAAGACATAAAATTATAGAACAAAGGAAAGTGCATTAAACATGCACTTTTTTTTGTCTATCCTATCAAAAGCCATATATTGGACACTAGCAAACCATTGGAATAATCCTAAAAACTAGATAAGTATGAAAAAGATATTCGATTTTGATTTTTCCCACTTCAAGGGAGATTTATTTGGTGGGATTACTGCAGGAATAGTTGCGTTACCACTCGCGCTCGCCTTCGGTGTGAGTTCAGGACTAGGACCTAGCGCAGGTTTATATGGAGCTATATTCATTAGTTTCTTTGCAGCGCTATTTGGTGGTACCAATACTCAAATTTCTGGCCCTACTGCTCCGATGACTGCCTTAAGTATGCTTGTCATCGCTGGTATCATTTCTAGCAATGATGGCGAGGTATCTAAGGCCTTACCCGCGATTCTCATGGTATTCCTTTTGGCGGGTTTAATACAAGTTGTTTTGGGTCTTATCGGTTTAGGGAAGTATATACGGTACA
This sequence comes from uncultured Saprospiraceae bacterium, assembly GCA_964481325.1. Classification (GTDB taxonomy): domain Bacteria; phylum Bacteroidota; class Bacteroidia; order Chitinophagales; family Saprospiraceae; genus JALZVN01. The sequence continues at coordinate 3,678 of CAYZUW010000025.1, read as the reverse complement.
TTCCCTATCCTGTGGTTTCAGGCTTTATGACGGCAATTGGGGTGATTATATTGTTGACTCAAATCATGCCTGCAGTAGGGTATTATCCAAAAGAGGATGTTTCTTATGTAAATACCTTTAAGCCGCAAGCAGAAGAATTGATTTTAGAAAACATTCTTAGAGAAGAAGCAGGAGAGGGAATTTTAGTACTGGAAGATTTCAAAGAAACAATTAAACGTTCTTCAACAATCACAGCAGAACAGATTTATAAAGAGTCCCAGAATTTGGCTGGTAAAGAATCCTCTGGGGTATTAGGTGCCCTCAAGGTTATTCCCACTGCTTTCAAAAATATAAATTGGTTAGAGGCTATATTGGCCCTTTGCACGATATTTATAATTTTCGGTTTCAAACGAATCACCACTAAAGTCCCGAGTACTTTAGTGGCGTTGATTGTCGTGTCAGGTGTGGCCATCGTCATGGGGCTTGACTATGCCAGGATTGAAGAGATACCTGCAGGATTTCCATCTCCAAATTTAGAAATCTTTACAAATTTTGATATCGCGACCGTTGCTCCATATATAGTTACTGCGTTTGTGTTGGCATTACTGGGCGCTATAGATTCCTTATTGACATCTGTAGTAGCAGACAACATGACTAAGACGCAACACAGCCCCAATAAAGAGTTGGTAGGACAAGGCATTGGGAATACCATTGCTGCTGTATTTGGTGGCTTACCTGGCGCAGGAGCAACCATCCGTACAGTAGTAAATATCAATGCAGGTGGAAAAACCAGATTGTCTGGAATGATCGCAGGGGTATTGCTACTCGTTATCATGTTGGCATTCTCTAATATTGCTTCCTTAATTCCAGCGGCAGTGCTTGCTGGTATTTTGATTACCGTAGGAATCAACGTTATGGATTACAAGGGACTAAAGGCGATACCGCACATGCCTAAACCTGAAGTTTTTGTTATGATTGTGGTGCTCATCCTTTCTTCCGTTTGGAACTTGGTGTATGCCGTTGGGGTTGGTCTGGTAATGGCTTCCTTGATGTTTATGAAAAAAATAGGAGACCTAGCCGGAGAGCAATCAAAAGTGTCATCCTTAGTAGATGAACCCACTTGGGCAGATGAAACAGACTTTCCTGAAAATCTCAGACAAGAAGTATTCATCAAACATTTAGATGGTCCTTTATTCTTTGGCTCTACAAAAGACTTTACAGCGATGTCTCAGCAGATACCTGAGACCGCATCCGTAGTGATTATTCGTATGGATCTCGTCCCCTATATGGATCAAACGGGTCTATATGCTATGGAAGACATGCTCGTAAACTTAGAAAAAAATGGCATCTCTGTTCTTTTCGTAGGTATAGTCAAGCAGCCTAGATATATGATGGAACGCATTGACATCATTCCTGACCTTATTCCAGAGGATCACATCTTTGCTGATATCAATTCCTGTATCACTTGGCTAAACGAGAATGTAGAGGACAAATTTGATAAGAATAAAAAGAGGATTACTACGTAGTAAGAAAGTGGTCTCCCAGATATTTTGTTTTAAGCCTATTCTTTTGTGTGGTTATAAAAATTATGAGAAGGGTAGGGTTAAAAAGTTTAGCTAGTTTCTAATGATACTTTTCTTTATGGGTGGGGATGTATGACACATTGTCTGAAATAGGATTTAAGGATGACAGGATTTAACGCATGCAGATAAAAAATGCAGGATTACTAAAAACAAAAATCTTGTAATTCTAAAAATCACAGTTCAGATAATTTAGGCTTCTGTAACATTTAACAATCCAAAATAATTTGATTTAATTGATGTAGTAATTGAAATTTTTATCAAAGGTAGGAACCGCATCTTCATCAACGAGATAATCTAAAGTCACTTCTAAAGCATCGGCAATTTTTTTGGCTGTCTCGACTGATGGTTGTGCCTCATCTCTTTCGTATTTTCCAATGCCTCTCTTACCTGTTCAAAAAAAGAATCGCTATATACGAAATAATAAAAGCATAAAGACAATAGTAGCTGATATTCCAAAGACGGATGCTTTGCTTAGCCCTTTCCCTTGTGAAAATCGTCCTCAGTCAATTCTAAATTCTTTAAAGTGTCTTTGTAAGATGGGCTATAAGTTCTCCTCTTAAATTCAAAGCCTGCTTTGTTTGTTTTATTGTGATAAAGATAGGAGAGTCTATTTACAGCGATGATAGCGATAACTGGAAAACCCAATCCCAAGATTGGAGTAACTAGGAAAAGAATATTAAGAAGTATTTCTTGCATTTTTCAAATTAGACTCATTCTTGAAAAACTAACGCCTAAAACCTTATCTAAGACAAGCCTCTCCAAAGCACCTCCTTCGCACCCAATTGCTTACAAAGGTATCTAGACAGCACAAAGAAATAATCCGAAAGGCGATTCAGAAAAACGCCAATCTCTTTGTGTTCTTCGCCCAGATTAGATAAAGTCACCAATCTTCTTTCGGCGCGTCTGGTTACGGTTCTTAAGATATGACATAGCGAAACCACAGGGTGTCCGCCTGGTAAAACAAAATTAGTCAATGGCGGCAATTGCTCCTCCATAGTATCAATAGAAGCTTCTAGGAGAAGAGTGATAGAACTATTAAATTCCATTTTCATTTCTGGCTTGTTAGGGTCGGTAGCAAGGATGCTGCCCGCGTTAAACAAACTATTTTGGACTTGGTAAAGCTCTTGTGCAATATCATCGCTGATCGCCTGATCTTTGAGATAACCTAGAAAACTATTGAGTTCGTCGATGGTGCCGTAAGCTTCTAATCGAATATCGTCTTTCGAAACACGCGCTCCGCCGAATAATCCAGTTTTCCCTTTGTCTCCCGTTTTAGTATATATCTTATTTGCCATGTTTGATGCTGATGTTCTTCTTTGTTTTGGATTGCAGCTTAGATTCTTTGTACCACTTTACATAGTTGGCTACGCCAATGTTTATATCCGTCCTTGGTTGATAGCCTAATAATTCTTGCGCTTTAGATATGTCGGCATAGGTGATGCTCACATCTCCCGCTTGCATGGGCATTTGATTGATGTGTGCGTCTTGACCACAGTGCTTTTCCACCAACTCAATCAAGGCTCTAAGACTAATCGTACTGGACTCGCCTAAATTGAAAATATCATAGCCCCTTAGTTTTTTCATTGAGCACATTATACCTTCTACGATATCATCTACATAGGTATAATCCCGTTCTGAACTACCATCGCCATACATAGGAATATCTTTTCCATTAAAGATGGCTTCGGTAAACTTAGCGATAGCCATTTCAGGTCTTTGTCCTGGGCCATAAACGCTAAAAAAGCGCAAACAGAAAATATCAAAGTTGTATAAATGATGATAACTATAGCACAAGAGCTCTCCCGATTTCTTAGTCGCTGCGTAAGGTGAAATAGGATTATCTACAGCATGCTTTTCTGAGAAAGGGGTATCTTTATTATTTCCGTAGACACTACTCGAAGATCCAAAAATCATTTTCGAGCATTTGAATTTTCGCATCGTCTCCAAGATATTCAATGTCCCAGTGATGTTTACGTCGTAGTACAATTGCGGATCTTGGATAGAGGGCCTTACGCCAGCCTGAGCCGCTAAGTGAACAACCATTTCTACTTTATGACTGGCAAAAATCTGATTTATGTCTTGGATATTTCTAATATCTCCTTTATAGAAAGTAAAC
>CAYZUW010000024.1:0-21318 GCA_964481325.1 uncultured Saprospiraceae bacterium | reverse complement strand
AATTCTATGCATGTAAAAGAATCATTCACATTAGTTTTTTCACAGTCTGAGTGGTAGGAGCGGCACAACCTATGGATATATGGAGGGCGGGGGAGCTATCCATAGGGGGTATAGCGAATGACACGGTCCCTTGACCAAATAAGTATACGACGATAGGAGTGTACTTATGCAGCGTCATAGGGATGCCCCAAGAAATAAGAAAGAAAATGATTAGAAAAACTGACCGAATCCAACTACAAGACCTCGAATCTCAGCGTTAAATACATCAAAACCGTAGTCTATACGTACGACGGAATCAAAAACTTTGGTAAGAATAAGTCTAGTCCCACCTCCTATAAAAGAACGAAAATTTTCTGTCTTGGTCAAGATGTTCAAATTGGCACCAGGTGTCCTCCATGACCCGGAATCGGAAAAGACCACCATTTGCACAGCAAAGTTTTTGTGATCCACCACCGTTTGTCGAATCTCCAGATTGATTACCACCTGGGCAGTAGCTCTATCGACACGATTGCCTACTCCTCTTAAGTTGAAGTTACTATCTAGTACAAATGGAGCAAACGGTGAGTCATTGTTGGTTCCAATAGCGACTTTAAGCTGAGCTGCTACATTGGTCTTAGTCGATGGTCTCCAATAGTGTCTTGTTTCGTAGCCCGCACTTAGGAAATGAGTATCATCTTCAGGAGTGATTACGGATTGTAACAATACCTGATGTTGAGAGCCTTTTCTATAAAAGAAATCAAAGTCCACTTTGTCATGGACATATCCTAAGCTATTCAAAATTTTCAATTGGCTGAGAGCTGCTGGTCCCTCTAGGCCTTGTTGAGCTTCAGGGTCTCTAATAAAGTCTTCATTGAAAACAGTCAAGGTGTAATTTAGCTTATCTAAGAACCCTAGATGAAGTATGCCGCCAACACCCAATCCAAGTAAGCTATATTCATAATTAGCAGCCCCACTTTCAAAAAAAAGGGGCTCTAAAGAAGCATTGTAAAACGCATCAATACTGAAGCCGAAATTACTACCGCGAAAATTAGGATTGCCGTAAAACAGTTTACCATTGGGCCTATTATCTTGTGATTGATAGAAGCCTAAAAGGGTCTGATTCTTACCAAATAGATTGAATTCCGCACCACCTACTTGCCACCAAAAACTGTCCTCTATGATACCTAGGCCAAATTGCGGTAATATCGTTGCTTGGCCTGAGACATCGAAAACTATATCCAAGGACTTATCAGCTAATGTATCTATAGATATTTCAGCATTTTGTACACCATTGAGCCTAATCAGTCTTTGTTTATCGACTTGGAGTTTTTCCCAATTGGTATGATGCTTATTTTTTGTTGTAATTCTGTCTAACAGAAAGTTTACATCCATTTTATGGTCACCAGTAAATTCGATACTATGAACCATGGACTCTCCATCTTGTGCTACACTCTGATGGCAAAGACCTAGTAAGAATATGCAAATGAGATGTAGTACGTGCAAAAAGCTAAAAGTTTATTGAATATTATACCTCAACCCAAAGTTGAAAGTTGCCGCTTGGCCGTCATTATTAGCCGTAAATTTAGTGGTAAAATCAGTCACAATCAGCTCTAACTCAAAAGATCTACTGAATTGGTATTTAAAACCTAGACCGTATTGGTAAAAGTAATCAAAATCCTCTTCAAAAATTGGCGCATAATTACCAATCGTATAAATTGTCGTCTTTGGATTAGGAAAATAAGAGAAAATAATGGTCGCTGGGGTTGAAAATCGATTCGTTCTACCATCCTCTTCACTGCCAAGGTCTTCAAAAAATAAGTCTATTTCGGTAAATAATGAAAATCTTGTTCCAATAGAAATGTCATTGAAAAACTGTGTATTCCAAAAAACACCATTCCAATCAATGAATGGTTCTTCATCATTTCCTGTGAGATCATCACCTACTGGAAATTGCAAGGTACTTTGGATAGAGAAATTAGGCAAGGCAGCGGTTGGAGCCCATCTAATTTTAGGTCCGATTCCTGTAATTCTTGCTCTAGTACTGAATACATCCTCATCCTCATCGTTCCCAAAAACAGTCAAAACAGAGCTTGGAAAATTAGTATTGCTTACTCTACGATATTTGAATTCAAGACCAGCGTTGAATCTTTTATTCACTCCATAAAGAGCTGAAACAGTCGTTGTGAAAAAATTGTTTCTTACTCCATCGTTCTGCTGTTCCCCTTCAAAGCGTTGTGTAAATAAGTTGTTGAAAAATCTCAGTTCCACTGTCCCTTTCGCGATAGTAGATGAGGTCACATATCTAGCGCTATTTGCCGCTTGCTTGCCGCCAACATTGATAGCTGATGCCGCAGCCGTATCGTTGATGGACCAATCATAGTCAAGATATTTAAATTTAGCAGTTGATGAGATTCTATTATTTCTATATTTATTGATAAAATTGACACGAGTTGCTTTATTTGCACCAAAGTCTGTCGAGTACCACTCAAAAATTTTACTAATATTTAGTTGATTGCCATCCACTTTTATAAAGCTAGGGTCATTCAGTGCTTTCTTAGTTTGCCTATCCAATTGATCATTCAAGTTTTCTGGAGTGTATGCAAAGTCGGTGATAGGAGGACATCCCGTAGCGCCACATACCAATACAAAATGCAAACGCCCATCAGCAAATGGCTTAAGGATTTCTTCTTTTTCAAATTTTGTTAGGCTCGTTTTTTTGCCCGCAACCGTTATAGTTTCTTTAGTAAAGAATGTACCTGATTCTTGAACGGAAGCGATTGGATATTCCGCAACAATCTTGTCGATGACTAAAAGATTGTAGACGTTTATTAAGTAAGCTTTTTGTTCTTTACTTCCTAATGTAGTATAGTCAAATTGAGCTATGTCCTGCACAAAACGTGCTAGTCTAGGATCCTTCTTCACTGCTGCATAGTCCACATTGCCATCTGTAACATGCTGTGAGAAAAAGTTGTCTGCCTCTGCAAAAAAATCAGCTGCGTTTTGAGCATAAAGACTAGCGCTAAAAAGGATAAAAGTGAGTAGTGTGATTAATTTCGTCATCTTTAAAGAATTGTTTTCAAATTGTACAATACCTATACAAAGTTATTAGCCTGTTGGTTGTTGCCATTCAGAAATTAATTCCACAAAACGGTAATAATATTCATTTTTTCTTCAAACAATACTTTTCCCTACAAAATCAGCTTGAGAATCAAACATTTTTGGGTATTATTTGTAAGGATACGTTCTTTTGGATGAAATCAAAAATCTCCCTAGCCCACATATCATAGGTCATTTTGGATGGGTGCACTCCGTCACTATAAAAATCATTAATTCGTTTCCCTTTGAGATTATACCTATTGATAAACCATTCTGCCGTTAACTTTCTTGGGATATAATATACTTGCGGGTAGGAGGGGATGAGTCGCTGTAGTTCATTTCTTAGGATAAGCATCTGTTTACTAACAAAGTATTTGAGCATGCGATCAAAGACTGGAAACTCTGTTATTGGTGGCATATTGATAAAAACAATCGGCGTATTTTTAAATCGTTTGCTTAGAAAGTCTAACATTTTAGTCAAGTCCTTACGCCATTTTTTTGGCTTACTAAGTTTAAAAGTATCATTTGCTCCAAGGCCAATCATTATAATATCCGCACTTTCTGATTGGATTTGACTTAGCAATTCATCATTCACCATGGCAGCCGTGTATCCACTTTTAGCAACTATTTCATAAGAAGCCATTGTATCGTATTGCTTTTCGATTTGCTGAGCCAACATACCCGTCAAACCATCTTCTTGCGTATCTACTCCGATACTGGCGATAGAGCTTTCTCCGAGACTTAGTATATGCACTTTCGCATTTTCGACTTCCTTTCTGGTGTCACTTGGAGCAGGTAGATCAGGCATGTTGTCCATGATGCGATCAACTTTTTTATACATCAATGGTATAAATGGAGCTGCTAATAATATGCGGATATAGTATTTGAGTTGATTCATATAGTATTCTGACCCTAATAGATTTTGTTGGTCACACAAAAGTACCTTTCTCTTTGGGATTTACAATAAATTATGAGTCCACTCCGGAATCTAACATCAGTGGATTGAAAAAAGGGAAAGTATCGGCAAAAGAGACATTCGATGATTTCATGAGATTTCGGAGCGGACTCAATTGAAGAGGTGACATATTCTCAACAGGCAAGTCTTAATTATGTATAGGATAATATTATACCTGTATCACATTAAAATTAAATTCTATGCGTGGACTACCCCGGTTGTTAATGATGTTTGCTCCTATGATATTTAGGGCAGTATCGAAGTTTATCAAAAATAGAAATGCGCAAAAGCAGGCGGAAGAGTACACTCAAAAGCCATATAATCAAGCAGAAGATAAACTAAAACCAGACGGTGAGAATTATAAAAAGGACGATTTAGTTTAGGCTATATATTTGAATCGGTACCTTTAGTTTTATTACTTTTATTTTTTGGGCGTCCGGGCGGGCTATTCGGGGGTGTCCGTGCTTCGCACCTCTCGATTGAAGTCGAGAGCCCCTACTAACCCTGACGCAAAAGGTAATGAGTAAAATATGAGTAAGTTTGTCAGTATTTTGATGCCAGCCAAAAATGCAGCATTGTATATTGATGACTGCATCCAATCCATCATTAAGCAATCCTATACGGAATGGGAACTCATAGTGGTCAATGATCACTCAACCGATGCAACCCTGCATCACCTAGCGCAATTTGCCACCTTAGATTCTCGAATTCATGTACACAATAATAAGGGGCAGGGCATAATAGCCGCTTTGCGCTTAGCCTATGCTCATGCAAGAGGCGCGTACATTACACGTATGGACGCAGATGATATCATGCCTAGCCATAAAATTAACAGCTTAGTTTCGGTGGCCTCTGAAGGATCTAGTGTAGCTACAGGTCTTGTTTCCTATTTTTCTAATAATGAACTTGGAGAAGGGTATAAAAAATACACTAAATGGCTCAACGATAATTTACTTAGCCGACAGCCTTTTGAGGATATCTACAAAGAATGTGTAATCCCTTCACCCAATTGGATGATGCATCGATCTACCTTGGATAGGATAGGGGCTTTTGATAGCGATAGATACCCAGAAGACTATGATCTTTGTTTCCGCATGCACAAATTTGGACTTAAAGTAATGACAGTAAATGATGTGTTGCACCATTGGCGCGATTACCCCGAACGAAGTAGTAGAACGGATAGCAACTATGTAGACAATAGATTTTTGGCTTTAAAAGTATCTTATTTTGCAGAGCTCGAATCGGAAGATGGTGCTTCTATCTATCTATGGGGGAGTGGGAAAAAAGGAAAGGCAATAGCTAAATTATTGCAAGAACAGAATATTTCATTTCATTGGATTACAAACAATGAGAAGAAGATTGGTCATACCATTTATGATGTGCGGTTAGAGACAGAAAAGACTTTGCCCGATGCACAGGAATCTAAAATTATTATAGCTATAGCTGGAAAAGAGGATCAAAAATATATTCAGTCTGTATTAGACAGCAAAAAGGGTCTCACTCCATTCTGGTTTTGCTAAGAGTGGGTTGTTTGAAGCATTAAAAAAGCCGCAACACATGGTGTAGCGACTTTTTGATTTTATATTATATAAACTCGATTGTCTACATATGTTTGATGATCTCATCAGCAAACTCAGAACACTTAAGAAGCGTGGCGTTCTTCATCAATCTTTCAAAGTCGTAAGTAACTCTCTTAGATTTTAAAGCGCCTTTGAGACCTTTTTCGATAGTCTTACCAGCTTTCTTCCAACCCATATAGTTTAGCATCATTACACCGGACAGAATCACAGAACTTGGATTTACCTTATCTTGTCCTGCATACTTCGGTGCCGTACCGTGTGTGGCTTCAAATATAGCTACTCCCGTTTCGTAGTTAATGTTTGCACCCGGTGCAATACCAATTCCACCTACTATGGCCGCTAAGGCATCGGAAATATAATCTCCATTTAGGTTTAAGGTGGCGATTACATCATATTCAGCAGGTCTTAAGATAATTTGCTGTAAGAAAGCATCTGCAATAACATCCTTTACTACAATCTTACGACCTCTATGGTCAATCACTTGCCATGGTCCACCGTCTAACTCTGTAGCACCGAATTCACGCTTCGCAAGTGCATAACCCCATTCTTTAAATTTACCTTCTGTAAATTTCATGATGTTACCTTTATGCACAATAGTTACCGAAGTCGCTTTATTATCTGCAATAGCTGCTTTTATAGCTGCTCTAACTAATCTTTCTGTACCTTCTATAGACACTGGCTTCACCCCAATTGAAGCACTTTTAGGAAATCGAATTCCTTTAGCACCCATTTCATTGATTAAGAATGACTTTACTTTTTCATTCTCCTCAGTACCATGTAAGTACTCTATTCCAGCATAAATATCTTCCGTATTTTCTCTAAAGATAGTCATGTTCACAAGACCAGGTTTTTTCACAGGAGAAGGAACACCTCTGTACCATTTCACTGGTCGTACGCAAGCATACAAATCCAATTTTTGGCGTAATGCCACATTCAATGATCGAATACCTCCACCTACAGGAGTAGTTAATGGTCCCTTTATACCAACAAGATGCTCATTCATAGCATCCAAAGTTGCTTGCGGAAGCCATTCTCCAGTTCTATCCTTCGCCTTTTGACCAGCATACACCTCTTTCCAATGAATCTTTCTCTTCCCATCAAATGCCTTAGCAACGGCGGCATCAAATACTTTCTGGGCAGCTTTCCAAATATCTGGTCCTATTCCATCACCTTCTATAAAAGGTATTATTGGATCATCTGGAACGCTAAGCTTTTTTCTTCGGGTTATTGTTATTTTTGAACCACTCATAGAGTATAAATTTTATAGAATTAAGGATAAATCGGCCCAAAAGTAACAAATTATTGCACATTTTCGCTGATTTCAGTGTTGATTTGAATAAATGCACTAATATTACATTATGTTAAAAACGTTTGGAAAATTACAACTTGGATTCTTTTTAATAGTGTTTATGTATACTATTGGAGTTGCTCAATCTGGGCATAAATTAGAGATTAATATAAAAAACTATAACTCCACAGAGCTCATCTTAGCGCAAGAATTCCTCAATCGATATCCAGTTGTAGATACACTAATTGCCAATTCACCTGGTAAGTTTATACATTCTTCTGATGAAGCCTTACCGGCTGGGGTATATATAGCAGTTCTTTTACCAGAGAATGAGTTTGTTTCTTTTATTGTCGATACGGATGATCAGCATTTTACAGTAGAAGCAGATGCTAACAATCTTTATGCGCCTACAGCGTTTTCAAACTCAAAATACAACCCGATATATTCAGATTATGTCAAATTCTCTAATGAACAGGTCAATGCACTAAATGCCTTTAATAGTAGGTTGCAAGAGTCGCCAGACCAAGCTACTGACACTGACTTGAGAGCAAAGTTTGCTATGAAGTTAAAAGAACTAGTCGATCAACGCCAAACGTTCATCAATAAAGCTCCTAATTCATTAGCTGCACAATTAATGAAGCTAGAGATAGAAACACCTATTCCTAGTTATTCAGGAAGTGAAGAAGAGATTATAGATAAAAAGTACGCTTTTAGAATAGATCATTATTTTGACCATGTAGATCTGGCAGATGATCGATTGCTCAATTCGGAGGCATTGTTTAATAAGGTGTTCTTCTATCTTAATCAATTGGTTCCTCAGACGATAGTATCTATCAATGCCCATATTGACGAAGTACTGAATCGTATGGGGCCAGGATCTCAAAATTTCAAATTCTTCCTAGACCATATCATGCTGGAATTTGCTAGTTCTGATTTTATAGGAATGGATGCAGTCTATGTGCATGTAGTAGATCAGTATTATGCAAAAGGAATGGCTCCATGGGTAGCGGAAGAAGATTTGTCAGAAATGCTCGAAGATGTAAGAAGGCGAAAGCCATTATTGTTAGGAAATCCAGCACCTATAATTGATATGGAATTACAAGATGGTACCCCCATTGCTTTATATGATGTAGAAGCTCCTGTGACCTTATTATATTTGTGGCAGCCAAACTGTTCACATTGTAAAGCTTCTGTACCTTATATGAAGGACTTCTGGGAGAAATACAAAAGTACTGGTTTGAAGATTTTTGCAGGCTGTACTAAAGTAGGGACTAAAACCGCAGATTGCTGGAAGTATATTGAAGAAAATGGTTTGCAAGAATGGATTCAGACGGTTGACACAGACTTGAGTAGTAGATTTGTCCAAAAATATATGGCAGAAAAGACACCAAAGCTGTTTATCTTAGACGCTGACAAAAAGATAATTCTTAAAGATTTCAATGCAGATCAACTTGAAGAAATTTTGCCTGCATTGATAGAGACCAATAGATTACCAAAACCAAAAAACTTTGGTAAATTATAATTGAACCCACTCCGGAATCCATTAGTTTTCAGAGTAGATTCATATTTAAATATGATTATGAGACTGTATGCTTTGTTTTGCTTGCTAATATGTTTCTTATTGTTTTCCTGTCCTCCGCCTACCAGCCCGATTGAAAATACAAAGGCTCAGCAAGAGGATACGGCGCTGCCTGATACCAATAATCACACAGAGTGCTCTACTTTTGCGATGGTCAAAGACTTTACTGGTAATGATGGATGTAGGTTTTTGTTTGAGTTGGAAAATGGAGATAAACTCTTGCCGCATGAAATGCCTCTTATGGATTTTAAGCTTGCTAATAACCAAGCAGTAAAAATAGATTATAATATCATCAAAGATGCTGTGAGCGCCTGTATGATGGAGTCACAGATTATAAGAGTAGTATGTATTTCATTGATTGGCCAAACAGGAGGCGTAAAGCCAGCGAAAACACCTTGTGTTAAAGTGAATAGTTATTCGGAGTCAAAGTGGTTGAAAAATCTAGCGGCTGATATGAATCCCTATATAGTGACTAGATACGATTATTTGGCAGATGGTTGGGCTTACCTATTGGATAATGGGAGAATAAAAAAATTATATGATTGCCAAGGTACATTGATGTGTTCAGTAGAAGGAAAGGCAATGAATGAGTGTACTGTTAAAATTAAAAAAATGGGTGAAGGAACAGTTATTCACTCTACTAAACCTCCCCGAAACTAAAATATGGATTTCCCTATAAATGATCCAAACGCTGCTTATCTATCCAATGAGGATAAAAAGGTAGAGCGCGCGCTCCGTCCTCAAGAGTTAAGTACTTTTGCTGGGCAGCCTAAAATTGTAGAGAACTTATCCGTTTTCATTCAGGCCGCAAAGATGCGGGGCGAAGCACTAGATCATGTATTGTTGCATGGACCACCTGGATTAGGAAAAACGACACTTTCTCATATCATTAGCCGTGAGATGGACTCTAAACTAACAGTAAGTTCAGGACCTGTATTAGAAAAGCCAGGGGATTTAGCTGGTTTGCTTACCAACTTAGAAGAGGGAGATGTTTTATTCATAGATGAAATCCACCGCCTCAATAATGTGATAGAAGAATATTTGTATTCTGCTATGGAAGATTATCATATAGATGTGATGATTGACCAAGGACCAAGTGCACGCAGCATACAGATTTCTCTTAATCCTTTCACCTTGATTGGAGCCACTACTAGGATGGGCTTGTTGACTGCACCTATGAGAGCTAGATTTGGGATTACTTGCCTACTAGACTACTATGATATACCTACCTTAGAGAACATAATTAAAAGGTCCGCCGCAATTTTAGAAATACCCATTACTCCTCAAGGTAATCATGAGATTGCACGCCGTAGTAGAGGTACACCTCGAATAGCAAATGCACTGTTGCGGCGTATCAGAGATTTTGCACAAGTTAAAGGCAATGGGACTATCGATGATAAAATAGCTAAGTATGGCCTAGAAGCGCTCAACGTGGACAGTTATGGTTTGGATGAGATGGATAATCGGATTTTGAGTACTATAATCCACAAGTTTAAAGGTGGGCCTGTTGGTATTAACACCATCGCTACGGCAGTTGGAGAAGAGGCAGGTACTATTGAAGAAGTCCATGAGCCCTTTTTAATCATGGAGGGTTTTATAAAAAGAACACCCCGCGGAAGAGAAGTAACAGAAAAAGCCTATCAACACTTAGGAGCTACTCCTCCGCATAAGCCAGGATCACTCTTCTAAGGTAAATTCTAATCTCCAGTCAAATGAAGATACAGGCCTTTTGTTGCCCTTTCCTTACAAAATATAGGATAGGCTATCATCATGACTTATATTTGAGGCCTAAGTAAAAATTTCATATGAGAAATCTCTTCCTCCTGGTTTTGAGTGTAGCTATATTGCAAAGCTGTACTAAGGTTTGGCATACTGCACAATCTGATTATACTGCTCATCAGATGGATTCTCTTGCCATGCCTTCATCATCTATTGAAAGTATGGTTGCTCCCTATAAAGAAAAATTGGATGGCGAAATGAATAAGGTGATTGCTAACTGTCCTGAAGATATGCTTAAAGATAGACCAGAAGGGACTTTAGGGAATTGGATGTCAGATGCCATTTATGATAAAGCAACTGAATTGAGCGAGGTCCCAATTGATTTCGCAATGCAGAATTCAGGAGGCATCAGAATACCAATGTTGAGGAAAGGAGATATAACCAAAGGCAAAATATATGAACTTATGCCTTTTGACAACGCATTGGTAGTTGTTCACATCGATAAAGAACTATTACTCACTTTTCTAGACCGTGTTGCCAGGAGTGGAGGATGGCCTGTATCAAAAAATTTCTACATGAAAATAGATGACTCTAAGGTGGCAGAAGTGAAAATAGGAGGGAAGGAACTAGAAGATAGAGTGTATAATATAGCCTTACCGGATTATATCGCCAATGGTGGTAGTGATTGTAAATTTTTGGAAGGCTCGGATCGTACTACTTATCCAGTACTTCTAAGAGATATGTTCGTAGATAGAGCAATAAGAGATAAGGTAATAGCATCCAAAATTGAAGGGCGAATCGTACGATAAAACAAAATCAAATGAAGAGAAGAACTTTTATTCGACAAGGTGGATTGGTGAGTTTTGGTATAGCTACAGGTTTACACAATGCCGCCTTTTATAAGCCAAAGGTAAGTACCCTAACCATACTGCATACTAATGATGTACACAGTAGAATAGAAGCCTTTCCACAAGATGGAAGTAGGTACGCTGGTCTAGGCGGTGTAGCAAAGCGTGCAAAACTTATCGAAAAGATTAGAAAAGAGCAAGAGAATGTTCTTTTACTAGATGCAGGAGATATTTTCCAAGGAACTCCTTATTTTAACTTTTTTGGAGGTGAATTAGAGTTTAAGTTGATGAGTGAGATGGGATATGATGCGGCAACGATTGGAAACCATGATTTTGACGCAGGTATAGATGGCCTTAACAAACAAATGCATTTAGCAAGCTTCGAAGTCATCAATTGCAATTATAATTTTGATAATACGGTGATGAATGGTAAAGTAAGTCCGTACAAAATCTTTCAGAAAGGAGATATTAAGGTAGGTGTTCTTGGAGTGGGAATTGAATTGGATAGCCTGGTTCCTAAAAGCTTGTTTAAAGAAACGCAATACCAAGATCCTATCAAACAAGCAAATAAATATGCAACTATATTAAAGAAAGATCTAGGTTGTCACTATGTGATATGCTTGTCTCACCTTGGGTATAAATACAAAGAGAATAAAGTGTCAGATCACGACCTTGCTGCGGATACACAAAATATCGATCTCATCCTAGGCGGCCATACACATACTTTCCTAAAAAAGCCTACTATTATCGGTAATTTGGTAGGTAAAGAAGTATATGTTAATCAAGTGGGTTGGGCAGGAATTGTTTTGGGCCAAATGCAGGTCAACTTTGAAAAAAACTTTAAGTGCAAATGTGTCTCCTGCAATCCAAAAACGATACGCTAGTATCGACGTAAGGATTGCATTTTAACTAAGCAAGTTTGGGTGCTCCATTAGATAACTTGAATGGAGTACGATATAACTTTTTGTAGTATAAGGGGATAAGTATCAATAAATAGGTGATACTGAATGGGTCGTCTCTTGCAGGTTTACTTCAAGCCAGTTTCAAAATTCCTTAGTAATCAAGTGGAGAGCAAACTAATCAAATTGTTTGAATATCTCATTCTGTCATTGACTTGATTACACAGATTTGATTGATACAAATAGGAGAAAAAAAAATTTAAAAATCATTTTTAATTCCTTTTCATATGTGTCAAATTTTTATGACCTTTACGGTCTAGCGCAATAACACTTGAGCACTAAATACTTTGGCACTATGTTTATTTTATCGAACACTTACCCTACCTAAAGTACATCTCAAAATTGCGGTTTTAAGTAGATCAATAATTTCGGAAACCTATCTCGAAATTACTTCGAAAAAGTTTATTTTTTATTAGCACTTATATCTAAAGAATGATAAGAGACATCAATACTATATGGGACAACTGTCTACATACTATAAAAAAGAATGTAAACACTCAAAGTTTCAAAACTTGGTTTGAACCTATCAAGCCAGTCCAATTAGTTGATAGCTCTCTTACTATTCAAGTTCCTAATAAATTCTTTTACGAGTGGTTAGAAGAACATTACGTTGCTTTACTCAAGAAAACAATTCGTGATGAATTGGGTTCTTCAGGTAAGTTAGAGTATCAAATTAGACTAAACTCTATGCAAAGAAAACCTACCCATATAAATAATACCCCTGATTCTAAAGCGATAGATAACGCTGGTAGAATAAATTCACCTGCTATTGAAAACCCTTTTGTGATTCCTGGAATCAAAAAGCTTTCTATCGATCCTCAGCTTAATAAAAACTACCGCTTTGATAACTACATAGAAGGCGATTGCAATCGCCTCGCAAGGTCAGCGGGTATGGCTGTATCCAAAAAGCCTGGAGGGACCGCATTTAATCCTTTGGTAATTTTTGGCAATGTTGGTCTAGGAAAGACCCATTTAGCCCAAGCCATTGGCAATGAAATTAAGAAAACTCAGTCTGATAAAAACGTACTGTTCGTTTCTACTGAAAAATTTACCAATCAGATGATTCAATCTATTAAGAATGGATCAGTAAATGATTTTGTCAATTTTTACCAAATGATTGATGTCCTTATAGTAGATGATATTCAGTTTCTGGCCAATAAAGTAAAGACACAGGAGATATTCTTTCATATTTTCAATCAATTGCATCAAAATGGAAAACAATTGATCTTTACTTCTGATAGAGCCCCTAAGGATTTAGATGGTATGGAAGATCGAATGATTAGTAGATTTAAATGGGGACTGTCCGCGGACCTTCAAGCACCAGACATAGAAACTAGGATTGCCATCTTGGAATCAAAAATGACAAGAGAAGGAATCGAATTAGACAATGATGTCGTAGAATTCATCTGCTACAATATCAAAAATAATATCAGAGAACTAGAAGGGGTGCTCGTATCCTTAGCTGCTCAATCTTCACTTAACAATAGACAGATAGATTTAGAATTGACTAAAGAAGTAATACAAAAATTTATAAACGAAATCAATAAAGAAATTACAGTAGAATTTATTCAAAAATTGGTAGCAGAGCATTTTAACGTTCCTGTAGAAAAGCTGGCCGGGAAGACCCGTAAACGCTCTATAGTAGTAGCTAGACAACTATCTATGTATCTTGCAAAGAACCTTACAAACAAATCTTTGAAAGCCATTGGAGACCAATTTGGAGGAAGAGATCACAGTACTGTTATCTATTCTTGTAAGACAGTCCAAGACCTTTTGGATACGGATATGACTATTAAAGAAGATGTCAATGCACTAGAAAAGAAAATACGAATGAGCCTGAATGGTTAATTGATATTCTGGCTTTAACAAAAAAGGAGAAGTTTTCTATATGAAAATTTCTCCTTTTTTGTTAAATGTGCAATAGGTTTACTTTGCAGTATTTTGATCCAAATGATTTCCTCCTCTCAAGTTTTGCACTAGTAGACTTACAAACATCACAATCACACAACCGATTAGGTTTAACCATAAATAACTGAGGTCAATTATTTCCGACCTGTCTAATATATATATGATAATCACGATTGCTTGTGCCACTAGAGCACCTATAATAACCGAGCTACCATTAATAGATTTAAAGAACTTGCTTGAGCCAAAATATCCAATTAGACCACCTAAACCCATAAAGGTCAAAACCAGAGGGACATCGTAAAAAGCACATAATGGAAAGTTCGTTTCTACATACTCGGAATGTAGAATCGAAGTAGCAAAGATGCCCAAAAATAGACCCATCGTAAACAAGCTCAATATTTTTGTACTATTAGTTAATTTCTTAAAAAAGAATGCTACGAAGAATATACCTAAGATTGTACCGTAGAAGATAGACCCTACAATATTAACGGCTTCAATAAGATTATCGAACAGAGAAGCCATCATCGCAAAAGACAATGCTATTATACCCCAAGCCACTGTTAGTAGCTTAGAAGCGCGTAAATATTCTTTATCCGTTCCATTTTGATTAATATTTCGTTTATAGATATCAATCACCGTCGTTGTGGCCAATGCATTCAACTCCGAAGCAGTGGAAGACATCGCTGCAGAAAAAATCACCGCAAGCAATAAGCCTATCATACCAATAGGCAAATAGTTTATCACAAAGGTGATAAACACATAATCACTATCTTCCAATATAGCATCTGCATCTACCTTATAGATCAGGTCATCCACTTTGGATCGGATAGCTAAATCCTTTTCCATGTTCATTTCATAGGTAGCTTTTGCTTCCGCAATCCCCGCTTCATTCTTAGAATCAATTTGTTGAGAAAGTTGACTCAGACTACTCATCTTATCTTGAAAGACTACATCAAATTCTTTTTCTAGCTTATTTAGCTCTGGGGCATACTCAGATTGCTGAACTTTTATAAGATTAGAATCATTGAAGTGAATAGGAGGGCGTTGAAATTGAAAAAACATAAAGACCAAAACCCCAACAAAAAGGACCAAGAACTGCATAGGAACCTTTATGATACCATTAAATAAAAGGCCAAGTCTACTTTCAGAAAGACTTTTGCCAGATAAATATCGCTGCACTTGCGACTGATCCGTTCCAAAATAAGAGAGGAATAAGAAAACTCCGCCTAGCATACCCGACCAAAAGGTGTATCGTTTATCTAGATTAAAAGTAAAGTCCACTACTTGGAGCTTTTCCATTTTGCCTGCGAGAGATAGAGAGTCTGAAAAAGAAACATCTGCAGGAAGCTTAAAAACGATTATAACCGCCGCAATCATCATGCCTATAAGGATTATAATCATTTGTTGTTTCTGCGTAACGCTAACCGCTTTCGTACCTCCCAAAACGGTATACAGGATCACAACTGCTCCAGTCAATATAATGGTGAGGTTCAAGTCCCACTTCATGATATTAGATAAGATAATGGCTGGTGCAAAAATGGTAATCCCTGCTGCCAAGCCTCTCTGGATCAAAAATAAAAAGGCAGTGAGCATTCTGGCTCGATTGTCAAATCGCTCTTCTAAGTACTCGTAGGCTGTATAAACATTGAGTTTGTAGTAAACTGGAAGAACGAAAATACAAAGAATCACCATCGCCACAGGAAGGCCAAAATAAAATTGTGCAAAACCCAATCCATCCTCGTAGGCTTTACCAGGTGTAGATAGAAAGGTGATTGCCGAAGCCTGAGTGGCCATAATAGATAGCCCTATTGTCCACCATGGCAAATCTTTATCTCCCATGAGATAACTCTTTACATTATCGATTTTACGGGTTTTGTATATCCCGTATCCGATAATTATCAACATGGTACCTGTAAGTACTAACCAATCTATAATATGCATATTCCTTAAATTAAGCGTAGAGGTTAGTAAATAAAATGAATAGGCAAATTATCACAAAATGGGCTATCAAAACCACTATATACATCTTTTTCCAGGTGCCCAAAATGGGTGGTTTGTCTTCACTGGCTTTGTTTTCCGTCATATCCGATTTTTAATGCATGTAAGAAAAATCTACGTCACAATTCATGACATTTTATCGCTCCTTATTGCACTCAAATATATGAATTTGCTATTAATATTCTGTTTCCTACTAAAACCATTTATGCATTAAAAGGCCTCTACTAGATAGATTACCTCTATCAAAAGATTGCCGACATTCTAGGATGTAGATGCAGCAAGTCCACTCCAATCCTCCCTTTTGGACTTAATTATATTTTTAAATTAAAATTTTAAAATTCATGAAAAAGCTTGTAGGCTTATTTGCAATCACATGTATCCTGTTTTCTTGTGCAAGTGACGAAGAAAATGTGCCCTTTGAATCCTTTTTTGAAGAAACTGAAGTAGAGGACTTCAGTGAACAAATGTCTGATTTCGAACACGAAACATTAGCGTTGATCAACGCTTTTAGGGCAGAAACGAATGATTGCGGTGGAGAAATTGCAGAGCCCACTTTCCCTTTGAAATGGCACCCAAATTTAGATCAAGCCGCAGAGGACCATGCTCAATATATGTTTGACAATAAAATTCTTAGCCACACAGGTGAGAATGGATCTACTCTCGCAGACCGTTTAATAGTAGCGGGATATGATGCTGCAGCCTTTGGAGAAAATATTGCAGAAGGTCCACCTACTCCAGCAGAAGTGGTAGAGGCCTTCAAAAATAGTCCATCACACTGTAGCGTAATGTCAAGTCCACATTTCAAGCAAGTAGGTATCTCTAAAATAGGGAGATATTGGGTGTTTAACTTTGGAACTTTGAAGTAAAAATTACCGAACCCTTAAGTATAAATATAAAAAAGGCTCAATCGCATATTGCAATTGAGCCTTTTTTTAACCTAGCCTTTTTTCTATTTACCTAAGCTTATCATGTTGGCAAAAATTCTATATGCGCCCGGCACACCTGCTGGTAATTCTCTAAACCAAGAATAACCTGTATAGACATAATGCCCCTTTCCATATTCAGCTACTAGAAGTCCTCCGTCCTTTTTACTCTCTCCAGGATCATTACTAGATAAAATTGCAGAATATTCCTTAGACCATTCATTCGGGAAATACAAGCCACGCTCTTGCACCCAATTTTCAAAATCTGCAGCGCTTATTTTATTTGGACTATTCAAAACCTGATGTTCAGGTTGCAGAAATCTTATCTCTGCTTCTTCCACAGCTACTCTTTCTCTACTTACTTTAAATGGATAAGGACCTAACTGGTCACTAGGTACTTTTAGTCTATGACCAGTATTGTACTGAACGATCATGGTACCTCCATTCTTAACATAGTCAAGAAGTGTCTCTTGTTGAAATTTGATTTTATCTCTCGTATTGTACGCACGAATCCCGATAATGAGCGCATCATAATTAGCCAAGTTTTCACTTGTAATTTCTTCGTCTTCCAGCAAATCAACATCGTAGCCAATCTGTCTAAGGCTTTCTGGAATCTTATCTCCAGCACCCATTATATAGGCTACGTTCTGTCCCTTTTTTTGTATGTCTAATTTTACAATCTTTGTCTCAGCCGGCAAGAAAACAGTTTGCTTTGGAATATGATCATAGTCTATCAATATCAACTCCTTACTATAGGACTTACCATTTAAAACTGCTTTCACATTCATCGTGCCCTCACTTTGAGCAGAAGGAGGGATGACTTCAAATACAAATGACTGAGTTTGTTCCTGGTTTGCTATGTCAAAATTATGACTCGCCGGTTTTGAAGTCCAACCTGTAGGGAGATCCAACATGACTTGACCTTGGATGTCATCTTTTCCAGCCAACACTTTGACATTGACCTTCTTTGCATTGTTATCAGCAAACACCACTACCTTTTCTTCTACGGATACGGATACGGCTGGTATGATTTCTACGGGTCTAAATTGCTCACCCATCACTGGACTTACAGATCGATGGACCACAGGCTTGTGAAACTTGATATTCACACCTTCGATTTCCATATCATATACCATGATGAGTGGTTCGTCACTAGTAGGTTTTCCTATATCCACTTGATCTTTTACATTATACATTCCCAATTCGCCCTTATTTTCTAACCAGTATGGACTAGAGTATTTCGCATTCTGAGGTATCTTCGCTTTTAGGTAAAATTTATTCTCCTCACTATCCAACAAAGTAAGGTTAAGAGAAGTATCTTTCTTCATCCCAATAAAGCTAACATTTTTCAATTTCACGCTATTGGGAGAACGGTTAGTAAACTCTAAGGCAACTTCAATATTTGAACCCGGCGTTAAAAAATAATTGTCAGCTGCGGCAGCCGTATAGATTCCGCCACACTGCGCTATAATTTTTTTAATTTCCTCTATCTTGACAGTTCGCCAATTACTTATTTCTAAAGCTTCTATCTTTTGATAAGCTTTCACTAAGGCTGGAATACTTTCGTGAGGGGCTGAGTAGTTGAAGTTAGCTAAGATGTCATCAATCATCCCTGTGATTGGTGCACCACCTTTAAGTCTTGACCATGTAGTATTCACACCTTCAAATAAATCTTCTCCATTTGTAGGCACATCACCCTTGATTACATCTAGGTATTCATTACGACTACTTCTAGATAAAGATCTTCCCATTCCTTGGCATCTATGTTGGGCTCTACTTATAGCCGCTATCTCGCCATTAGACATTCCTCTATTCGGATAGTACACACCAGCATCTAGTGTGATTAAATTGCTTTTATCCGCATTAGCAAATTTTTCTCTGCTGCCATAAAACCACCAACTGGTATTAAAGGACAAACGCTTCGGTTGCCAAACATTTACAAATTCCAATTGCTCTGGGTATGCGGTAGGGTCATTGAGTAGATCCCAAGCTTCTACTGATAATACAGCAGAAGAGGTATGGTGCCCATGCGTAGTACCTGGCGTGTCATGCTTAAACCTATTTATAATGATATCTGGTTGAAACCTACGTATGTTCCATACAACATCTGCAAGGACCTCATCCTTGTTCCACATAGCTAATGTTTCGTCTGGATGTTTAGAATATCCAAAATCATTCGCTCGTGTAAAAAATTGCTTGCCACCGTCTACTTTTCTTGCAGCCAATAACTCCTGTGTACGAATTATACCTAACAATTCTTTTAGTTCTGGCCCTATCAAATTTTGACCTCCATCACCGCGAGTAAGGGAAAGATAAGCAGTATTGGCCTTAACGTGATTGGATAAATAGGAAATCATCCCTGTGTTTTCATCATCAGGGTGAGCTGCGATATATAATGCTGAACCAAGGAAATTCAACTTTTCTATATTGTGATAAATGTCCCCGGAGGTCCATCTTTCAGGCTCCTGAGCCTGGATAGATGATATAAATAAAAATAGGGTAAAAATGCTAAGCGTATATAATCTCATTTGAGTTGAATTTTGCATCAAAATAGGAATTTATTGAATAAATCCATACGCGAATTTATTCAATCCTTCCTAATAAAGACACTTCAACTAGCAGATGGTTTTACATTTTTGTTGCTCCTGTAAAAATTCTGCTCCAGTTGATTCCGTTGGCCATGCTGCCGTCAGTTGTACTAAACCAGATGAATAGGGGTTTACCTACAATATGGTCGTAGGGAACATAGCCCCAATACCGACTATCTTCTGAACTATGGCGATTATCTCCCATACCCCAGTAGTAGTCTTGTTTGAAGGTGTAAGTGTCTGTTTCTGCACCATTTATGAAGAAAGAATTTCCTTTCCTAGAAAAAGTATTGCCTTCGTATACTTCTATTATTCGTTGATAAAACGCAATATTCTCAGGTGTAAGCGGAGTGGTAGCTCCTTTCTTTGGTATCCATATAGGCCCATAATCATCTACTGTCCAATTTTTAGAAACTTCAGCGTGTGGAAAGGAGTTTCCAGGCTGATTTGGCATTCTAGTTATTTCTATTTTTGGATCTAGCGTTTTTACCTTTTCAAGTTCCTCTTGATTTAGGGTAAGGATATAGATCCCTTGGCTTGTCCTAATATCATAATTCGGAGAAATACCCCATTCAGTAAGTTTGTTGACATTTATATTGACTCCATTTGGGCGCAAGATATAGTTGTATTGTAGCTTGCTTGGGTTCTCTGCGGCGACCCCATTGATGTAGATTTGGGCATCCTTGATTTGCAGCGAGTCGCCGGGCATCCCCACACATCTCTTTATATAATGATCCCTCTTGTCGACAGGTCTTGTATCCAATTTTATTCTACGACTTTTCACCGCTTGCTGTACTTGAGGATTTCGACGCGCATCATGTATACTATAGGTTCTACCAGGTATCACATACACACTATCTCCTTCTGGATAGTTAAAAACGATAGGTTTGTTATGCGCTATTGACTCCAATGAAGGTAATCTAAAGGATGGAATACTTGGCGACTCAAAATAAGACTCCGTATTGATAATAGGGACACGATTGTGTAGCAGAGGTATCATAGCAATCGTCTCTGGGGTTCGAATCCCATAGTGCGCCTTACTCACAAATAAGAAATCTCCTACCAATAATGAACCCTCCATAGAGCCTGTCGGAATCTTATAGGCTTCTATCAAAAACATACGAATAAAAGCAGCTGCAAAAACTGCGAAGATGATGGCTTCTCCCCATTCTCTACCTGTAGACTTTTGGTAAGGATTATTTTTTTGAAGCTTTTTAAGGGCATATTTATCGCCAGATTTTTCTGCTTCAATGAGCTTATTTTTATAATCCTTTTCGTCTTGAAAAGCGGCTACCTTATAGCTTACTTTTTCATCTTTCGCCAATTTGAAAAATGCAAAGGGAGCGTAGACAACGGATATGAAGCTATCCAAAAAATCCTTCTTGTCAAATGAGTACATCATATCGACACACATCCCAGCGTAAACAAAAATGTTGACTATTGGAAAAAGGAGCCATAATGCGTGTATTGGTTTTCGTCCAATAATTTTGCACCATTCTATAAAATTTACTCCTGGTATGAGACCTTTTACAGCACTTACATCTGCTTTTGGAAACAGCATGTAGAGACTGACACTCAATAATATATAACTGATCAAGAAAAATATAAGTACGCCCACTTTGGTTCTTTTTAGTGTGCAAATATAACCTAAAAAGTACTTATCAAATTGCTTCTCCATTGATTTGTAAGAAGAACGTTCCAATTCCTTCGACAAACAGTTCTTTTGGATAAGTATTAGGTCAATTTGGGGCCATCCCCCAGAGCATTTATCTGCGCTAAAAAGCTTGATAATTGCTCTGGCGGTCGCTATGTTCCGAAGCTCGCTACTCGCTCGGCCCTACGGGCTAGCACTATCGAATACCTTCGATAGCACTACTTCTGCACAGCGCTTGTCAAAA
>CAYZUW010000023.1:0-22041 GCA_964481325.1 uncultured Saprospiraceae bacterium | reverse complement strand
GTATGGATATGAGTATAATGCCAGAGTCTTATAATGTGGTCATCAATTCTAATCACACTCTAGTAGCCGAGAAGCTCAATAAAATGAGAAATGATGAAAAGAAGAGTGAATTCGCAAATTATCTTTACCAACTAGCACTGCTGAATCAAGGTATGCTAAAAGGGGAAGGGCTGAGTAAGTTCGTAGCGCGTAGTATCGAGTTTCTAAAATAGAAATACATCAAACTATAAACTCAACTTAATTTGGTATAAAATAGGAACAAGCTGTAATGGTATAAATTTATTTTTGCAGCTTGTTTTTCATTTTTATAGCTTGCTCTTGATAGAAGCTATTTTCTAGTTCTATTATTTCGTCAAGAAAGGCAATAGCTTCTTGTACTTGGTCTAGTTTGATATTTAACAAAGCCAAATACCAACTTGCTTCTTCAAAGTAGAGGTCGCTATTTATGCGAACTGTGTTTAGTTCTTGCTCCGCTTCTATTAGTTGATTCATTTCCAAATGGGCAATGCCTTTGTAGAGGCGCATCTGATTGTTTTCTTCTTCATTGACTAATAAGGAATCGAAGGAAGGAACAGCTGCTTGATATAATCCTTGATTATAATTTTGTATAGCATTTGAGTAGTCCATGTCAGTGCCGTTTCCTCTAGTTTGAATGTCCCAACTCGGTTTTTGATAAAACTGAGCAAATACACTATCGCCATAGTTGGCGAAATGGTAGCTGTAAGTGGCATAACCCCCTATCGCTAGAAATAAAATGCTAGCGGCGAGCGCAAGCCACTTTTTTGTAGGGGAAGAAAAAACCTTTTTTAATTCCTTATTTAGTTCTTTTGGGAATTCTATATACCCACTAATGGCATCTTGACACAAATTGCAGTCAAGCAAATGCTTTTCCATTTCAAAGCGTTCTTGCTCAGAAGTTGATTTGTCGAGATAAGCCTTTATTTCAGACTTGCTCAAGCAAGGTCGTTCCGAATCCATATCTGATAATTTCCAACTCAATCGCCTTTCTTTAACTGATTATATACGTAGTTTTTAATTTTTCTTTTTCCATTTTGCAAATGACTTTTTATTTGAGTGATATCCATTCCTGTTTCTGCAACAATTTGTAAGTAAGATAAACGATTGAAATAAAACAGCTTCAAACAATCGCGTTGCTTCTTACTCAATAATTTCTCTGCCTCCTCTAACAGTCCAGAAAGGCGTTCTTCATTGTCCTTTATAATAGGACGAACATCTGCGTCAAAATCCACATCCTTGTTTGCTTTTATTTGGTACTCTCTAAATTTATTTAAAGCCGAGACCTTTCGCCTTTTTTTACGGACTTCATCTATGCATAGATTCTTGGAGAAGATATAAAGCCAGTTTTTAACTTGTAGAACCTCCAAGCCTTTTGCCTTGATGACCAATTTTTCATAAATCTCACCTTTCAAATCTTTGCTCCACTCTGGATCCTTGGTGTATTTCAAGCATATGCCATATATCAGGTGTTCATATTTTTGAAACAATCGAGCAAGCCAGAGCTGATCTTCCGTGGAGGAATATTGGTTAAGCAAGTGTCGATCTTCCTGGTCCTGATAGTTCAAATTTGGTATTTTAGAAACTATTTTGTTGATTATTCAGCAAAAAAGAGGTCTCTGACCGAGATAAAGACGTTTTTTGACTAGAAATAGTTAATTTTGCGGGGTAGAAAACAAAAATGTTGTTCTGCTAACTAATAACAAAATATAGGCTTAAAGATAATATTAATATGGCAATAACTATTGGTTCAAAAGCACCTGATTTTTCATTAGTTTCTGATAATAAGGAAATGGTGAACTTAAGTGATTACAAAGGTAGAAATGTAGTTGTTTTGTTTTTTCCTTTATCATTCACAGGCGTTTGTACTAAGGAGCTTTGCACTATGAGAGATAACATTGCAAACTATAGTAATATGAACGCGGAGATCGTTGCTATTTCGGTGGATTCACCTTTTGTTTTGGAGCAATATAAGAAGGCGCAAAATTTGAATTTTCCTCTACTGTCAGATTTTAATAAGACAGCGAGTAGAGCATATGATTCGTTATATGACGAATTTCCTGCATTTGGAATGCAGGGTGTTTCGAAAAGAAGTGCATTCGTTGTTGACAAGGAAGGGATAGTAAAATATCAAGAAATTTGTGCTAGTCCAGGTGATTTGCCTAATTTTGAGGCCATCAAAGTAACATTATCTGAGATAAATTAGTTACCTTACTTTAGTAGATTATAAGAATATAAATGATTAATAATATGTATACATCAGGTTTAAACGGAGCACTTGCCAATAACAATTACAACACAGCTGTTGAAGAATTAGAAGAAGTAGTCGTTGAGGAGCTGACCGATGTCGGCGCAAACAGCGAGCTTGTAGTATACAATGATGATCACAACACTTTCGATTGGGTGATTCAATGTTTTGTTGAAGTTATAGGACATACTTTTGAACAATCCGAGCAACTTTCTTTATTGGTACATTACAAAGGTAAGGCAGCGGTAAAAACTGCCCCAATGAACGTTTTGAAACCATTGAAGAATGAATTGGTTAACCGCGGTCTTTCTGCAGTAATCGAATCTTGCGATTAACAATACCTAAATTATCCCCTCCTATAATTGTATTGGCTTGAAAAAGAGTTGGTTTTTCCTCATGCTAGCCTAAGCAATGAAGATGGTTTATTGGCTGTGGGTGGAGATCTTTCACCAGACAGAATTCTATTAGCATATAAAAACGGCATTTTCCCGTGGTTCAACCCAGGGGAGCTATTTTTATGGTGGAGCCCTGATCCACGCTTTGTACTTTTTCCAGAAGATTTGAAGGTAAGCAAAAGTATGCGGCCCTATTTCAATCAGAAAAAATTTACGGTAAGGTATGATACCTGTTTTAGGCAAATTATAAAACACTGCAGTCAGTCGAAACGCAAAGGTCAAAATGGGACCTGGATAACAGATGAGATGATAGAAGCCTATGTGGTTTTGCATGAAATGGGTTGGGCGCATTCTGTAGAGGTATATTCAGATGATGTTCTTGTAGGAGGATTATATGGAATCGCTATAGGTCAGGTGTTTTTTGGGGAATCTATGTTTGCCAAAGTGACAAATGCCTCTAAGTTTGGATTTATTAGTTTAGTGCGACAATTAATCAAAAGAGGATTTACATTAATTGATTGTCAACAAGAAACGCCACACTTAGCTAGTCTTGGGGCAACGGCTATCCCACGAGAAATATTCTTGGATTTGATGGATAGGAATAATAGCTTAAAGCATCAGCCTGCTAATTGGTCCAAACTATTTGTCGAGGAAGTTTAATGCTATATTTGTGATATGACCCGATTTCTCATACTACTTTTCGCTTTCATTAGTATTTCTGCTACTATACATCTGGGGATAAGTTTGATTAAAGACTATCCTCAAGATTACTTTCGTTCGCCAGTGGATCATGCTATTAAGCTGAGTGGAACATTTGGCGAATTGCGGCCTAATCATTTTCATGCAGGCATAGACATAAAATCTAAAACAGGGAAGACGGGGCAAGACCTATTTGCTGTAGCAGACGGCACTGTTTCTAGAATTAATATCAAATCTAGTGGGTATGGGAATGCGCTCTATATCGATCACCCTAACGGATACACCAGCGTATATGCGCATTTAGGAAAGTTTCCAAAGGAGATCGCAGACTATATGCAAAAACAACAATACTCCGATAAAACTTCTGAAATAGAGCACTATCCGCCAGCTGGCCAATTCAACTTTGAAAAAGGGGACTTTATCGGGACTCTAGGCCTTAGTGGCAGATCCTACGGACCGCACTTACACTTTGAGATTAGAGATACTGAAAGTGAAGTGCCTATCAATCCACTTTTGTTCGGACTAAAGATAAATGATACGGTAGGACCATCATTGAGATCTGTAAAAGTATATGGGCTGGATGCAAATTTGCATGAACTGGATGCGGAGCAGTATAGTTTACGTAAAAGCGGCTCTAAGTATAAGACAAAAAAAGACACCATTCTAGTGAACACAGATCAGGTAGGATTGGCTTTGAAGGCTTATGATCAAATGACAGGAGTGTCCAACCTCAATGGAATATATGCATTGAAAATGTATGTAGAAGATAGTTTACATTTTGCCTTTGCTATGGATGAGATCTCGTTTGATGAGACGAGGTATATCAATGCGCATATGGATTACCCAGAAAGAGAACAAAAGAAAAGCTATTACAACCGTTGCTTTAGATTACCAGGCAATCAGCTATCTATATACGAGGCAAACGAGTACAATGGAGTGATTAATGTGACTTCTAAAAAAGCTATTGAAGTAAAATACATTGTCACTGATCTAAATGACAACGTAAGTGAATTAACTTTATGGCTAAAGAAGTCTCAGCAGGAAATGGAATTTGATAGAGAAACTTATCAGTATCTGCTTTTTCACGATAAGGAAAATCAAATAGATAGAGTCGATCTTAAGTTGTTTTTTCCGAAAGGATCATTGTACCGCAATTTAGAAATGCAGTTTTTGGTCTCAACTGATAGTTCGTACAACATTTTCTCTAATGTGTATCATTTACATGACTATCTCACTCCATTACATAAATACTTTGATATTGCAATCAAACCAAATGTAGAGCTAGGGCAGTTGAAAGAAAAAGCTTTTATAGGGTATTGTGGAGATAGCCAAAAATACACGAATTGTGGAGGCACCTGGGAGGGCGAAATGCTTGCAACCAAAACCAGCCAATTGGGTAACTTTTGCATTATGTTGGATACTATACCTCCGCGTATCCAGCCAGTTCGGTTTAGTAAGAATTGGAGTAGTCTTAGTTCCGTTTCCTTTAAGATTGATGATAACTTTGATGTAGGCAAAGGAGGCAAGGGCTTGAGCTATGAAGCTTATTTGGACGATCAGTGGATTCTTATGAGCTACAATGGTAAGACAGAAACAATTACGTATCGATTTGACGAATATCTTCAACCTGGAGAACATGTCTTCAAGTTGTTGGTCACGGATGGCCTAGGAAATACCAGTTCACTCGTAGAAAATATCAAACTATGACAATAGAAGAGCAGTTTTTGAATTCTGTAATAACAGAGTTCGATCGTCGAGTACATCAAGAAGGTTTTGAGCGTATCAAAAAATGCCTCTCCTTTTTTAGTGAAGAAGAGGTATGGCAGCGCCCCAATGAAAACACTGTCAGCGTAGCTAATTTGATTTTACACCTTAGTGGAAATGTACGGCAGTGGATTTGTGCTGGATTTGGCGGACAAGAAGATATACGCACTAGAGATGCTGAGTTTTCAGCGAGAGGGGGACACTCTAAAGACGAGCTGATATCCATAATAGAGCAAACCATCACGGATGCGCAATCTGTTCTCAGAACGGCTACGGTGGCAGACTTAACGGCTATAAAAAAGGTGCAAGTATATGAGGAAAGTGGACTTAGTATAATAATCCATGTGATAGAGCATTTTTCTTACCACATAGGGCAGATTACATATGCTACAAAAGCGATAAAAAATGTCGATACGCAGTATTACCCAGAAGATCTAGGGTAATGGACTATCTATATTACTTTAAAGATGTATACCAATGAAGTCAATAAAGACGGCATTGCTAACCAAAACCATTCATTGGCAAAGATTAGTAATCCAACGAAAGCAATAAGTGAAATCACAAACATGATGTAGTACCTTGATCTTGATTTATCTGAAGCTTGATTATTCATTTTAAAAATTTTGACAAAGCTAAAAAACTACGGTATAAAAAACCACATTAGCTGTCTATTTCGTGTAATTTTCCATTAATAACTGCAATTTTTATTCCTTTATCATCTTGTAGGAAAAAGGCGCATTTATTTTCTGGTTTTAGGCTCCAATTTTCTTCTTCATTCGCTCCGATAACCAGTAAAGGTATATGGTCAAAAGACTGATTTAGTTCGATATTCTTGACCCTTATTACGCCTATCCCCTTACGGTGCAGTGCTGCAAAATCAAGGGTTTCAAGCGTTTCCAAATCATCAATAGCGCCAGGAAAGACAGCCGCTTTCAGATAACGAAGATTTTGGGCATGATACTCTGAATATCCATAAAAAGTGGATAAATCTCCTATATCTTCAATTTGCCCCTCCAGGTGAAAGCCAATGGGAGACTCATCCTCTTTTTCGACCTGATTGATGGATATATCTATATAGCTCTCTAGTGAAGGAATGAAAACATTGCGAATAATGAGGTCATTGAGTTTTCGATCATTCTCAGGGATTGCCCAATACTTGTCTATAGCATACTCCCCTACTGAATCGCTTGCTATATTGTATAGTAAGGTAAGCAGTATGGCAAAATGTAGTCTCCGAATCTCCTGCTTTTCAGGGTCACCTTTCATGCCTCCCGCTTCCACTAGGATAGTACTCGTTCCCCAAAGTTGTATATTGTCTCCAAAGGCACGAGGTTCAAAATCATCATTATAGCGTCCCGTATGATTTGGGTGAAGAAGATCTAAGACTTCATTCATTAATGCGATGCCTTGCATGGCCGCTTTGCGCGTGTCATTTATATCTTTGGCATAGTTGTATGCAGGGGCTAAAAAGGAATGACTAGCTGTATGATCTGTTTGTGGAATATTGTAGTATTTGCTTTGATCGTGCAAATTGAAACCAAATAGAGGCTTGTTTTTTTGATGTGCAGCTTTAAGAATACGGGACTCTGGACAAGCCATACTGACGGCATCTCTATTGAGATCTACCTCCATCGCATTGCGTCTTTGGAATCGTTCCACTCCATCGGGATTCAACATTGGTATAAAGCAAAGTGTCAATTCCGATAGTATCAAGTTTCTTAGTGAAGAGAACGCTGCATCGTTACTTTGCAAAAAATGGAGCATGTCAAAAACAGCCATGGTAGAAGTAGGTTCGTCTCCATGCATCTGAGTCCACAGCATGATGTTTTTCTTTCCCTGCCCTAGTTTGACTTCAAAAATATCTCTTCCTTCTACACTTTGCCCTAAAAGAGATACATCTGCTGCAGAAGATTGCAGCCTTTCTATCAACGGCAAGATGTGTTTATGTTTAAATCGACGTTTAGTCAAAGAGGACTCTTTATATGTTGGGTGTGCTTCGTAAAGGGCCTTTCCTATGGATTGATTACCTGTCATCTATTATAAGATTGAGTCTAACTATTTACTAGCCCAAAGATAAAATTCTTGAACTGAAATGTTTCCTTCCACTTGTCAATGGTAAACCATATGTAAATTAAAAACGGAAAATAAATTTAGAATTGTGGTTTCGTGAATTTTCGGAGCAGACTCAAATTTTAAGGATGCTCTACAACCACCTTATAGATACCTTCACTACTAGGAGTAGATAAACTAAGGTAATAAATCCCTGAAGGTAATTGTGATACAGATAGACGGTGCGTACCTCGGGAAAATGTATGGTAATGTCTGCCAAGCACTTGTTGCCCAAGCGCATTATGTAAACTCAATTGTAAATCCCTATACTCGATATCCGTATCGACAAATACATCTTGATTTGTTGGATTTGGGAAAAGAGAAATAGCGCTTATCTGTTCTTTGTTGCGAGTACTAGTAGTCGATTCGAGCAATACGCTTCCAGTCAGGAGGCAGTCATTTGCATCTATTATGGTGTACTCATAAGTCCCTATACCTAAGTTTTCTATCAGTGCGCCCTCTTCACCATGTGCCCATAAAACAGTATAAGGTGGTACACCGCCAGATAAGTCAAGTCCAATGCTCCCGTCATTACTAGATGGGCTAGGGCTAGTTAATATTGGAAGGGCTTCTAAAAGAGTAGGCTCGTTGACCTGGAAAATATTAGTTTCTATGCAATTATTTTCATCAGTTACTTCTAATTGAAAAATACCTCCACTTAAATCAAATAATGAACTGCTAGTCAAATCTCCTCCCCAAAAGTAGGAATACTCTCCAGTACCACCAGTCACGGCAGTAGTGATTTGACCATTCATATCTCCAAAGCAGGTGACATCCACTACGGAAGCATCTATCAATATAGGTTCAGGTTCATTTAAAACAATTGGTAGACCTAGCTCGCAGCCATTCGCATCTTCAAGAGATGTAAAATATAATCCTGGAGGCAAATCGACAAGCGTTTGGTCACCAGACAAACCAAAAATTTGGGAGGCACTATTTTCTATGCTTACCATGTACGGCGTGGTTCCTCCAGTACTAATTACCTGTATACTCCCATCTGAGGCTCCAAAACAGGAGACATTTTCAAGAAAGAAAGACATGTCTAATTCAGCAGGCTCTGTCAAAGCAATATTAATCACTTTTGTACAGCCAAAATTATTACCTACCGTAATTTCATAATCACCAGCTGAAAGATTATTTCTTTCATGACCGATGAAGCCATCTGGCCACTGATACGAAATGTTAGCGGGTTGGGATAAAATTATCTCTCCATCAGAAGAACCAAAACAAAGCGGGTTGTTTTGTGCTACTTCGATTTCGGGTAACTCTGATCCACCTTCGACAGTGAATTCAAAAATACTCGAACAGTCCATTTCATCTATGACAGTTACTTGATATTCTCCAGCTCCCAAATTCGAAATACTTTGGGAGGTGCTTCCAGTATTCCAGTTGTACTCAAGTGTACCAGTACCTCCAGCAACCATAATCTCAATAGAACCAATATCCTCTCCACTGCAAAAGGAATCAACTATTTCGGCATCTTCTAGGATAATTGTCTCAGGGGCTTGTATTTGTTCTTCAATGATAAGGGCACAGCCATTGTTGTCGTTGATTGTAACTCTGTAAATCCCAGATGTCAAGTTCTCAATGCTTGTAGTGTTTTCTCCACCCACCCAGGCTAAGATGTAAGGTTCAACACCGCCACTAATGTCAAGAGAAATACTACCTTCTCGAGCGTCTCCGCAATTGTTGTTTACCACAACTGTTTCGACACTTAGCATTTCTGGCTCACCAACAGTAAATGTTTGCTGTCCACTACAGCCATCATTGGTAATATAGTTTAGGGTATAATCACCAGCTTCTAGATTGGATATTGAAGCAGTAGTCTCACCATTGCTCCACTCAAAAGTATTGATATCAGTATTGTTCAAAATAGAAATGCTAGCCAAACTAAAACCGTTGCATAGATTATCAGTCAGGTCAAACTCCAATTCAAATTCAAGCTCTTTTCTTTTTATCTCGTAGTTCTCCAAAATGCTGCATCCATTGGAGTCGGTTACCGTTACTTGATACTCTCCAGATCCTACTCCTGTCAGCGAGATAGTAGAGTGTCCACTTGACCATTCGTATTCATAAAGTCCTGTGCCTCCAGAAACCTCCAACATAATTTCACCTTGTAGATTTTCGCATAAAGCATCTGTGATTTCAGCACTAAGTTCTAGCGGATTGGGTTCACTTATTTCTACTGATTCGGTAGTGAAACAGTTATTCTCATCTGTTACCGTGAGTTCATAAAAGCCAGGACTAAGCTCCGAAAGATTTGGCCCCATTGCATTATTATTTACACTCCACGAATACGTAAGCGAAGTAGATGCTGATGATAGTAAATTAGCGTTAATTTCTCCATCTAGCGCACCGGCACAACTGACATTCTGAATATCAAGTTCAAACTTAGGTCTTGCATTGACAATAATGCGTATGTTGTCGATAGCTACATTTCCTAATTCATCTTGAACAGTGAGGCTTAATGTTTCAGATTCTATGGCAGTGAATTCACGTGCTGCACCTTCTACTCCGTCAGACCAGGTATATGAACAATCACAATTGTTAAGACTAGCGTCAATATTTACAAGCTCACCTTCACAAACAACAATAGGGTTTCCTAAATCTAAAGCTAGTTGCGGCACCTTACCTTTTAGTTTTAGAACCCAAGCATCATTGCCACCATTATTTTCGAATAAGTGAATATCGGAAGAGGCCGTTTGTCCGACGAGCCAATAATGTCCGTGTCCGTCTTGTCTAACACTGTGGATTAGGTCGTCTTCGCTGCCCCCATACGTTTTTGACCATTCTTTTTGCCCGTCAGAGTCTAATTTTAGGGCGAAACCATCATGACCACCAAAATTTACATTATTGAGATTGTCATAAGAAAGTGTATGACCTACTATTAGGCTTCCGCCATCGTTAGTGCTAATAATATCAGTGGCAAAGTCGTTTTCCTTTCCGCCTTGTATTTGCTGCCAGATTTGTTCTCCGTCTTCATTTAGCTTGAATGCGATGATATCTTCATTATATATCCCCCTAATACCAGAATTGTTATTGTTGATCTGTCCTTGTATTCCAGATACTAGGATGTTATTTTCTGCATCTATATCGCAAGCGGTGAAGCTAGTATAGTTACCGTTTCCAAATCGTCTTCCCCAGATTTTCTCTCCAGTATTATTAATGCTCATCACAAATCCATCCTTGGTGCCTTTTCTGAATTCAAGAAATTCATCTGAAAATGTAGTTCCAACAATTATGATTTCATCTTGTCCATTGATAATGACATCATTCGCTTTGTCGACTCTGCTGCTACCAAATTTGGTCTCCCAAAGAATTACTCCATTAGCCAACATGCGGCAGACGTATATATCCGTAGCCCCTCCTACTCCTGTCTCCGTAACATCAGTCGAATTGGTATTGGCCACGACAATTATGGAGCAATCAAGCATCATTTTGAGGCCAACTATATTGTCTAACTTATTTCCACCGAGCATACTTACAGCGTCAAATTGCTGTTCTTGGTCCAATGTACCGAAGAGAATATCACCTCCACCTTTGTTGTTTGTGATGTCTTGGTCAGAAGAATAGGTTAGTCCGCCAATGAAGATATTATCCTCATGGTTTAATATAGATTTTCCCAAGTCATCATCACTACCACCTATATTGGTTGACCAGTTCACTCCTCCTGCATTGGACATTTCACAAACTAGCATATCATATAGCCCTTTATTACTTTGTATTAGTCCATCATTAGATTGACCGTAGCCTATGATAAGTGCTTCGTTTTCTGCAGTGATAAAGATATCTTGGAAAGTTTCGTCTTGTGCTCCACCAAAACTTTGAGAGAACAATATCTCCGATTGTCCTTTCAAGTTGAATTGAAAGAGACTAAGCATAAGGCATGCCCAGAAGGATATTTTGTTGATTGTTTGGTACATAATGTGCACAGGAATGTAAAAATACCATATTTTGGTTTAAATAGTTGGTTTTATTTAGGTTACAATCATATTTTTTACAAGTTTGGCTTTTAATAGGACAATATATCTCATGCCTCTGATAATTTTTATATTTTTGAATAAAATTATTCCTGTGCGCAAAACTAACTTGAATCTTTATTGGGCAATTATGCTATGCATATGCTGTGTTCATGCAGCCGAAGCACAAATAAAGGTAATAGCGGACAGACCTAGAGCGAGTTATGATGTAGGAGAGGTGATGAATTTTCAGGTTACTTCTACGGAGTCAGGAGAAGCTTCTTTTATTATTCGTAGAGATAATCATTCACCGATTTTAGAAAAAGGTACATTTTATTTAGAAGCTGGAGAGACGTACAACATACCATTTACGTTTGAAGAACCCGCATTCCTGATTTGTTACGTCAATCAAGGTGATTTTGCAGATCGAGCTGGGATTGCTTTTTCTCCATTTGACATCATACCCATAGAGCAGGAACCAGCAGATTTCGATGCCTTTTGGAATGCCCAGAAAGCAGAGATGAGAGAAATTCCTTCTAATCCTGTCCTTACGAAGCATAGTGAAAACAACTTTAATACTACCTACGATTTGGTTATGGACCATATAGATGGACGTAAAGTCTATGGCTATATCAGTATACCAAAAGGAGACGGGCCTTTTCCTGCATTTTTAGTGATGCCCTCTTTTGGAGGGGGTGCTAATCATGTGACTCCAGGAGACAACGAAGCAGCACAAATTAATTCCATAGTCATCAGGATGAGCATTCACAATGCTAACCCTGCAGAAGGAGACCCAGATTTATATACACCAAATGATATCTCAACTAGAGAAGGAAACTATTACCGATACGCCCTTATGGCAGGAGTTCGGTGCATAGATTACTTATTTGAACGAGATGATTTTGATAAAGAAAATATGGGTGTGATGGGTATTAGCCAAGGTGGTGGATTGTCTATTATTATGTCTGGATTGGATCAGCGTATAAAGTTATTGGTGCATAGTGTACCAGCACTATGTCAGCATAACGGTTTGACTTATGACAGAGAAAGTGGACACCCTTATTTTCTTTTTAGTTCGCGTACGACTGCGGGTACTCCAGAGCATGAGCAAAGCACTGCAGATGCGATTCGATATTACGATGCCATCAATTTTGCCAAACGCTTCAAGGGGCCATCCACTTTGTTTTTGTCTTATGAGGATCATGTTTGTCCCCCTGGCACCGTTATGGCTGCCAATAATGTGTTGACAGGAGGTCCTAAGATTATTATGCATTCAAGAGAGACGACCCATGATGCCCCAGACTACCCTATCAAACGATTCGATACTATACGGAATTTTATGCCAGAGACGCGTAATGCTGATGCCGCCGTATCGCAAAATTTGGGCTATAATGTGGCTACTCAAACAAGTGGATTTTTGGAAGCAGTAAATAGTCCATTTCAGCTTTCTGCTACCGTGAGCCTAGAAGAGCAAATATTGGATTTAGAGAGCTCTTGGGAAAAGGTAAGTGGACCAGGCAAGGCAATTTTTTCTGAGCCTACGTCAGGAACTACCACTGTACACTTTGATAAGCCAGGAACATACACGATCAAGTACACTGCCTTGGATGATCGATTCATAGAGCAGACTACTAGGTGGGTCACGGTGCACGACTATATCACTTTATTTGTAGAGTAATTTATTGTTTTGTTTTCAGGGGCCATCCCGATGAAAAAATCGGGACCGGGCTATTCGTCACCTGGCCCTAAGGCTTGCCACGAACCCACGCACAGGGCTGCTTCACTCAGGCGATGAAAAAATCGCCTTCCTTCGCATGACTACTATCCCTTGTCCAAAAATTTTGACTCCAAAATGGGTCATGCCCCTTTTCGGGGTCATGATGGTCCCTCACAATCACTATTCAAAAAGATTGTATATTTACGACCACCATTAAAGAAAAAAAATACGAAAATGGGTAAGAAGAAAAAAAGAGCAAAGAAAAAATCGATTAAAAAAAGTAAAGGCAAAAAATCTAGCGCGATGCTTGTGTTGTCAGTAAAGACGGGCAGGACATGGCAAAAGGTATTGACTCAAAAACTCACTAATAAGAAATCAATAGTGGAGAGCCAAGTGGATTTATATTTTGATGCTACAGATGCCGTGCTTGATCAGATAAAAAAGGAAGGAGGAAAGTTTAAAAAGGGGATGAAGTTCAAAGTAGAACTTTTTGAAAAAAAGAAATCTTCGAAAAAGAAAACAAGTAAGAAAAAAGGGGCGAAAAAGAAGTCTAGCAAATCAAAATCAAGTAGTAAAAAACGCAGCGTCACTAGCCAAAATTCTAAAAACAAATCTAAGAAAACGACTGCTGTCAAAAGTGCGAGTAAATCTAAGACAAAGAAGAAGACAGTAAGTAAGGTGAAGAAAAGTCCAGCTGTCAAAAAAAGCCCAGCTGCCAAAAAAAGAAGCACAGGAACAGTAAGGCCTAGGAAAAAAGCTACTACTGCAGTAAAGCGAGTGCCTAAGACTAGTGCAAAACGTAAGACCAGAACGGTGGCTAAGAAGGCTACTCGAAAAACAACAAAAAAACCAAGTACTAGAAAAGCAGTCCGAGATGACCTTAAAAAAATAATGGGTATCGGTGCTAAAATGGAAGCTATCCTGCATCGCAAAGGAATAAAGACTTACGCCGCGCTGAGTGCTTTGAGCGTAAAAGAACTGCAAGCCGTCATCGATGGGGCAGGTGGATACTACCGTTCGTATAAGGCGAGTATGTGGAAATCAGAGGCTGCTCTTGCTAAAGCGGGCAAGTTCGATAAAATGAAATCTGGGCGAAGATAGAGGCTGTAAAACATACAAATGGAGACGAAAAAAAGGCATTCATAGATGATTTGGTATGTATTCAAAAGGTCAGTGCGCATGTGTACTGACCTTTTTTTATAAGTCTTGGGGGCTTGGATTTGGCTTGTAAGATTCTTATTATCAAGTACTTAGCACTCATGTGGGCACTTCCGCATTTATTTCAATAAATAATTTGCTTTTTAGGAGAAGCTTGATGTACATTTGCAGTGTATTAGTTAAGTAGTACACTGTAACACCACAAAAATCTAATATGATCAATTTAAGCAACATCACCTTTTCGTATAAAGGTGGTTTTCTAAACAGGAAGACGAGCAAGGTACTTTTTGACCACTTAGATTTGCAGATGCATGCAGGGCAAGGGCAGATATATGGTTTGCTAGGCAAAAACGGGGCGGGTAAGACTACGCTGCTCAAGCTCATCTCGGGTCTTGTGTTTCCAGATGAAGGCACAGCGGAAGTAATGGGACATGTGCCTGCCGAAAGACATCCAGCGATGTTGGCGGATATATATTATGTACAAGAAGAATTGTATTTGCCAGAAATCAAAATCGCTGAGTATGAGAAGTTCTATGCTCCATTTTATCCAAATTTTTCTGCAGAGCAATTTGATTTTTATCTCCGAGAGTTTGCTTTAGAGAAGAGTAGTAAAATTCATAACCTAAGTCATGGGCAAAAGAAAAAAGCCATCTTGAGTTTTGGAATGGCCTGCAATAGTCGGCTATTGATTTTGGATGAACCGACCAATGGATTGGATATTCCAAGTAAGAGTTTGTTTAGAAAGATGATTGCGAATGCGATTTCGGATGATCGTCTGTTTATCATCTCCACACATCAGGTAAAAGATGTATCTAACTTAATAGACCCCATCATCATCGTGGAAGATGGAAAAATATTGTTTAACGAAAGTGTTGAACGCATCTCTAAGAAGTTGCATTTTGATCTCGAGCAGGGTTTGGCTGAGCCTCAAGATGCCTTGTTTAGCGAACGCATTCCTGGAGGCTTCAAGACAGTCAGGGAAAACAAAACGGGTGAGGAGTCTGAAATAGATTTAGAGGCCTTGTTCAATACCATTGTCATGAATCGAGAAACGATAAATCACTTATTTCAAAAAGAACTACAGCATGAATCCAATTAAATCATTTGATATACGCCGCATTGGTTTGTTGATGAAAAAGGAAATTTTTTATCAACGTCGTGCTCCGTGGATTATAGTAGGTGCCGTTTTTATTGCGCTTATGTTTTTTCATATTTTGATGGCATCGGAAAAGCCAGGACCTAATGATTTGCCAGCTAATCATATCATTTTTTATATAATTACTTTGTTGACTTTAGGAACCATATTTACAAGTTCGGCTTTCAATGAACTGAATAATAAGTCTTCGGCGCATCACTATTTGAGTATTCCTGCATCGACACTCGAAAAGCTAATAAGTAAGTGGTTGGTAACGGGATTTTTATTTGTTGTAGCTTTCAATGTGTTCTATTTTTTGTACACCCTGCTGTCAAATGTATTGACGAGTTCGCTTTTTGTGATAAGTGCACCAACTTTCAATCCATTCGAGCCACAGCTAGAATTAGATGGATTTACGCCCTTCTTTTTTAGTAAGTTATATCTAGCCTTTCATACAGTGTATTTGGCAGGAGCGATATATTTTGGCAAGTTCGCTTATTTTAAAACGGTGATTGCGCAATCGACGATTTCCCTTATTATGATCGGCTTGATAGCGGGGCTTACAAGTTTGTTTATGTGGCCTTTCTGGGGGGAGAACTTTGCCAATATTAGAGTGCAGCATGACGATTGGCTTATGGATAAAATAGGGGTGGTTTTACCTACTATTGGGTGGATGCTTTTGTTTGTAGTGTTTCCACTATGGATGTTGAGTTACAGCTATTTTAAACTGAAAGAAACAGAAGTATAAACCTTATGGATTTTACTAAAAGTCAGACGATATATATGCAGATCGCGGATCATATTTCCGAGCAGATTCTAGCAGGGCAATTGCAAGCGGCGGATAAGATTCCATCCGTGCGTGAGATGGCCACCAATATAGCCGTCAATCCAAATACCGTGATGCGCACCTATACCTATTTGCAAGAACAAGGTATTATTTTTAATAAACGAGGCATAGGTTATTTTGTAACCGAACAAGCTCTGGATAAAACCAAATCAATGAAAAAGGAAGCTTTCATTAAGCAATATCTACCTATGCTTTTCAAAAACATGGACTTGCTAGATATCAAATTTGAAGATCTAAAAAAGATGCATTCGGACTATAATAAAGGAACTTTAATTGATTCATCAAAAACGTGAGTAAAATGAAAACGAGTAATAAAGTTTTGTTTGGAGGATTGGCTACGATTTTATTAGTAGCTGTTGCCATTATGGCTATTGGACGTTCTAAGATGCGATTTTGGACAATGGAAGAGTGCAATAAATTGCCTCGCTTGTCGAAATCGTTGAATTTAGAATTCAATGAAGTGCATATTGGGAATAGTGTAGAAGCTACTTTAAAGCAAGGAGACTTTGCAATAGAAATAGATGCGACGGAGACAGCAATGCCTCATATCAATCATCATGTAGAACATGGCGTTTTATTTTTGAATTTAGAAGAGGTGTCTCTTGAGAAAGTGGCACCTTGCCCATTTAAGGTAGTGATTTCAGCACCTCATTTAGATAAAATATCTATCACTAAGGGGGCTGAGTTGAGAAATACGGAAACATATAAAACGGATAGTTTGGATATTAATGCAGTCCAGGGAAGTGGGGTATATTTGTCTATTGATGTGGAGCATTTAAATGCGTCTGCGAGCCATTCTGCAAAGATAGAGATAGCGGGGGAGGTGAGGAACTTAACGGGGTGGGGGAGCAATTCTGCCGAACTTCAGCTACCATTCGCCCATGTAGGTTCAGTAAAAATGTCGTTGACGAATTCGGCTACTGCGATTATAGATGCAGATACGATTGTCTTTGCTACTTTGATGAATAGTTCTGAGCTTAGGTATATTGGAGAAGCGGTTTTGGAAGAAATTGATGTGAAGAACTCAAGTAGTATGCAAAAGGTGGCCAAGAAGTAAATGTAAAATGTAAAACTCTAATTGTAAAAGGATGAAATCGAGTTGGAAATGTTATAAACTGTCAAGTACTAGGTTTCAGTTTTACATTTATCGGTGGATACGAAACAAAATATTAGAAAATAAAAAAAACAGGAGTAACCGCTTATTTAGATTTGGATTCGTTTTATTTGGAATAGGGTTGATTGGGATACTCTCCATTCTTACGATGGAAATCCCTCTACCTCCTGAGGCGGAAATAGCTCTTAAAGATTTCAGTCCAACTCAGATAAAATTAATAATTCTTATTAATCCTATTTTGATGCTTTGCATAGCTATTGCCATTGGGACA
The DNA here is from genome assembly GCA_964481325.1 of uncultured Saprospiraceae bacterium. GTDB lineage: Bacteria > Bacteroidota > Bacteroidia > Chitinophagales > Saprospiraceae > JALZVN01. The sequence goes on along the minus strand of CAYZUW010000023.1, from coordinate 4,610 downwards.
ATTTTATATCAAAGGGTTAATCTAAGTGTACCTATAGTTGAAAAATGGGTAGGAGTTAGAGAAGATAATATAAACTATTCACACATCTTGAAATATGGAATTCTTGGAGGCGTATTATCAGGCGTATTAATAAGTATTATCAGCCTTCTATTTAACCCAATTCTACCGGCGGAATTTATAGAATTGGGGAAATCATTGAAGCCTAGCTTAGCAGCAAGATTTTTGTATGGAGGATTGACGGAAGAAATTCTTATGCGATTTGGCTTTATGACTTTAATGGTTTGGGTAGCTTCCAAAATCTTTGGCGGAACCAAGTCTATTGTATATTGGGTCGGAATTATAATTGCTTCGGTAATTTTTGCACTCGGGCATTTCCCTATTGCATATCAAGCGGTTGGAGAACCGTCTATAGGACTATTAGTTTATATAATAATTGGTAATACGATTGCGGGATTAGTATTCGGTTGGTTGTATTGGAAAAAGGGGTTAGAGAGTGCTTTTCTGGCGCACATTTTTGCTCACATAATTATGGTGATAGCGGAATCAATGATGGGGTAAGTAACAGGTGTAAGGGAAATTTCGGGCTGTCAAATAATGTCACCTCTCCGAGGTTCTTATCCTTACGCCTCTGAGAGGCTATAAAAATCCCACCTCTCTGAGGTTCTATTCATACATCATTATTGCATTTAATTTAGTGTCTAGCTTTTTGAATTAATACTTGCGAACGAAGGATAAAGTAATTGATAATAATGCGCAATTAAAAAATCATTAAGTAAAATGAAATCAAAAAAGACCTTCTATTTTTCAGCAGAAGGTCTTTTAGTTTTCTAATAGCATGTTGACAATATTTATACTATTGTCTTATCATTCTGGTGTAAGAGGTTGAGCAAGTATTGCCCATATCCACTCTTGATATATTTCTCGCCTAACTTGGCTAGTTGGTCTTCATTGATGAATCCCATTTTATATGCAATCTCTTCGATGCAACCTATCTTGAGACCTTGTCTTTCTTCGATTACTTCTATGAATTGACCTGCTTGGATAAGGGACTTATGTGTACCTGTGTCTAACCATGCAACTCCTCTACTCAGTACGCCTACCTTCAATTTTCCTGCTTGTAGATAATGCTTGTTGACGTCCGTGATTTCGTATTCTCCTCTTGCAGATGGTTCTAGATTTTTAGCTACTTCTACAACGCTATTGTCGTAAAAGTAGAGTCCAGGAACTGCGAAATTTGATTTAGGTTCTGCAGGTTTTTCTTCGATAGTAAGTGCTTTTTTGTTTTCATCAAATTCCACGACACCGTATCTTTCTGGGTCGGATACTTGGTAAGCGAAAACAATTCCACCATCAGGGTTAGCGCTTTCTTGTAGTAATGTGCTTAAGCCATTTCCATAAAAGATATTGTCTCCTAGGACAAGTGCAACAGAATCATTTCCAATAAATTCTTCTCCTAAAACAAAGGCTTGTGCTAGACCATTTGGATCTGGCTGCTCTTTGTATTGAATGGTGCATCCTATTTCATGACCATCGCCTAATAATTTTTCAAAATTAGGTAAATCTTGTGGTGTAGAAATAATCAAGATGTCTTTGATTCCAGCCATCATTAGGGTAGATAGCGGGTAGTAAATCATTGGTTTATCATAGACTGGCATAAGCTGCTTACTTACAGCCATAGTCAATGGGTATAGTCTAGTGCCGAGTCCTCCGGCAAGGATAATTCCTTTCATGATAATTTTATTTTAATTGATTAAGACTTGGCCAATCGGCGCTCTTGAAATATTTTTTTGATTCGCAAGACAAGCTCAGTAGGCTTGAATGGTTTGGAGATGAAATCATTGGCTCCGCATCTAAATGCTTCCAGAACAGTTTCTTCTTCTTCTAATGCAGAAATAATAATAACAGGTACGTCTAAATCTAGGTCATTGCGCATGTAGTCTACTAGCTGCAATCCTGTCAAATGTGGCATCATGATATCTGCAACGAGTAAGTCAGGATTGTCTTCTTCTACCATACGGAGTGCTTCTTTACCATCCTTAGCGGTGATAACCGAAAAGCCATTCTTCCTTAATCTAAACTCTAATGATGTGAGAAGAATTTCTTCGTCTTCACATACGAGAATTTTCATATATTTAAAATCTAATTGACTTTAAAGATATGAAGAAATTATGGAAATCAAGCCATTAGAGACGAGTTAGCTCAATTTTTAACTCCGTCATAACTCGATCAAGATTTTTTTCCAACTTATCCATTAGAATAGCTACTTCATCTAATGAGGCATTGTTTTTAGTGTTTTGCTCAATGGTTTTATTAGATTCTGTCATCGTTTCATTACCTACATAAGAAAGCGTTGACTTCATTTTATGACTCACAGAACATAGTTCTTCCCAATTGGAACTTTGCTGGAGTGATCTCATTTTCACGATTTCATCAGGAAGCTCTGCGATTAACATCTCCAATAGAACTTTCTTCATGCTATCATCTCCGTCAGACATGAGTTCTAGATAATCAAGGTTGATAAACTGATATGCATTATTACTTACCATTGTTCTTGGAATTTATAATTTTAATTTTTCTAAATCTATTCACTAGAGTGACTTTTTATAGTCGACTCTTAACTACTTGATCTTAGTGTTTTGTTTCTTTTTGCTGTTACGTAGTGTCCTATTTTGCTAAAAAGCTGTTCAGGCTTAAAAGGTTTTAGAACATAGTCGTCCATACCGTAATCCTTGAATTTATCGTCTTCCGCGATATTGGCATGCGCTGTCATAGCTAGTATTGGAAGTTCTGCTTTATGCGCTTCCATATTAGCTCTTATATACTGTGTAGCCTCATATCCATCCATGACAGGCATTTGTATGTCCATGAGGATGATATCAAAATCTGCTTCTTTTAATTTTTCTACCCCTAGCTTTCCATTTTCTGCCACCACAAGATTGATGTTAGGAAATTGTTTAGTTAAGGTTTTTGTCGCTACCAGCCTATTGATCATATGGTCTTCACAGAGCAATAGGTTGAAAGCTGTCTCTGAATCAAAGTCATCTGGAGAAGGGGCATCAGCTACAGGTTCTTTACCTTCTTCAAAAATCAAATCGAAGCTAAATTTTGAACCTACTTGATGTTCACTCTCCACCCAAATCTTCCCACCTTGGTATTCAATGAGGTTCTTGGCTATGGATAAACCAAGTCCAGTACCTTCAAATATCCTATCCTTTGATCGAATACGAGTAAAGGTTTCAAATATCACTCCAATTTTGTCATCTGGAATTCCAATACCGGTATCCTTTACTTCAAATTGGATATGCCAGGAACCGTGACTTTCGTTGACAACGATGACATTAATGGATACTTTGCCTTCATCTGTAAACTTGATGGCATTACCGACAAGGTTGTATAAAATTTGATTTAATCTCAATTGATCTCCTTCGAACCACTTTGGAATAGAAGGATCTATATTTAATTCAAGTACAAGATTTTTTTCGTCAACCTTATATTGCATGACGTTGATGACATTTTCCATCAATACTTTGAAATCAAAGTTGGCGTAGTTGAATTTTATTTTTCCAGCTTGTATAGAAGATATTTCTAATATGTCATTTACTATTCCTAGAAGGAGTTCAGAGGAATTCTTAACATTGCTTATATAATTGTGCTGCTCCTCATTGAGATCCGTTTTCAAAACCAGATTACTCATTCCTAAGATGGCGTTCATTGGTGTACGCATCTCATGACTAACACTTGCAATAAATTGTTCTTTTAGTTTTGAAGTTTGGTCGGCAATTTTTCGATCTTGGCGAAGCTTCTCAGCTTGCTTGCGTTCCGTTATGTCTCGGATAAATCCATTGATGCCAACGAAGTTGCCATAGATTAATTGACCTGCAGAAATCAAGCAGTTTCTTATTGATTCATCTTTACAAACAATATTGACTTCTTCTTCTACTACAAACTTACTCTGGAATACACGATCTTGGAAAGTGTCCCAAAAGTTTCTGTTTTCAAAGAGCGCTTCTATTTGTATTCCAAATAATTCAGCGTTATCATATCCTGTGATTACAGATGTCGATTTGTTAAAGTCGACTAGTTTGCCTTCATTGTTGCAAACGTAAATAGCATCTTTAGAATTCGTAAAAATATTTTGGTACCTAGTCGTTGCCTCTTCTATTTTTTTGAGGTACTTTTTGCGTTCAATAGAAAAGCGCAGGGTCTTTAGAAACATATTAGAATCATAATCTCCTTTTGTAAGGAAATCTTGTGCCCCCATTTTGAGTGCCTTTAGTCCAAGTTGACGGTCTTGCTGACCAGTCAATACGATTACATTATTGTTGGGAAACTGATTTAGAAGCGTATTGAGAGTGTCAAATCCAAAACTGTCGGGTAGACTCAAATCCAATAAAATAGCTGCATAGTCATCTTCTAATTCAAGTGCTTTGAGACCTGCGTTTAGAGAACTCTTGACTACTAGCTCGCAATGCTTCATGCCAGACTCTACTAACAAGAGTTCCACTAATCTTGCATCAGCGGCGTTGTCCTCAATAAGCAATATTTTATTTATCTCTGTATTAGACAAATTAGATGTATTAAGTTTGCTATTTCCTTCTACCAAGATAGGC